>JACCYW010000032.1 GCA_013696275.1 Chloroflexota bacterium
GAGTACGGCTTCATCGAGACGCCCTACCGGCGCGTCAAGCGCAGCGTCGCGTGGGACGAGGCCGGCGCGGAGGACGAGGTAGCGGACGTCGATGTAGCGACCAAGGGCGGCGCGGTCGTTCTGCACAAGGGCGAGCGACTGACCAAGGAGGCACTCGCCGAGCTCAAGAAGCAGAAGACCAAGGCATTCCCTATCCGGCCGCGTGTGACCGACGAGATCGTCTACCTGGCGGCCTACGATGAGGAGGAGCGTTATGTGGCGCAGGCCAATGCCCGCCTCGATGACGAGGGTCATTTCATCGATGAGCGTGTGCCGTCCCGCCACCGCGATCAGTTCCCCGAGGCTCCGCCGCAGCGCATCGATTTCATGGACGTCAGTCCCAAGCAGGTCGTATCAGTGGCGACGGCGCTCATCCCGTTCCTGGAGCATGACGACGCCAACCGGGCCCTCATGGGATCGAACATGCAGCGTCAGGCGGTGCCGCTTCTGGAGCCCGAGGCACCCATCGTCGGAACAGGCATGGAGGCGCGCGCTGCGCGTGACTCGGGCCAGGTGCTCGTCGCCCGCCGCGATGGCCTCGTCCTCTCGGTGACCGCCAAGGAGATCAGCGTCGAGCCGGACGCGGGCGATGCCGGAGAGCTGGATGTCTACCGACTGGAGAAGTTCGTGCGCTCCAACCAGGGCACATGCATCAACCAGCGGCCCATCGTGGATGTCGGTATGCGCATCACGGCTGGTCAGGTGCTGGCCGACTCGAGCAGCACCGATCGCGGTGAGCTGGCCCTTGGCCGCAACATCCTGGTCGCTTTCATGAGCTGGGAAGGGGGCAACTACGAGGACGCCATCGTCATCAGTGACCGGATGGTGCGCGAGGACCTCTTCACCAGCATCCACATCGAGAAGCACGAGTTGGAATCACGGGATACCAAGCTCGGACCGGAGGAGATCACCCGCGACATCCCTAACGTGGGCGAGGAATCACTCAAGGACCTCGACGACGACGGCATCGTGTACATCGGCGCCGAGGTCCAGCCCGGCGACATCCTGGTCGGCAAGATCACGCCCAAGGGCGAGACCGAGCTGACCGCCGAGGAGCGCCTTCTCCGAGCCATCTTCGGTGAGAAGGCACGCGAGGTGAAGGACTCATCCCTGCGGCTGCCGCACGGCGAGCGCGGCAAGGTCGTGGATGTTCGCGAGTTCGACCGGGAGAACGGTGATGAGCTGATGCCTGGCGTCAACCGCCTCATCCGTGTCAGCGTGGCGGCCAAGCGCAAGATCTCGGTCGGCGACAAGATGGCCGGCCGTCACGGGAACAAGGGAGTCGTGGCCAAGATCCTGCCCCAGGAGGACATGCCCTTCTTGCCTGACGGGACCCCGGTCGACATCATCCTCAACCCGCTGGGAGTGCCCAGCCGCATGAACATCGGCCAGATCCTGGAGACCCACCTGGGTTGGGCGCTGCATGAGCAGGGCCGCCAGGCCGGACATGCCGTGAGCGCTGCGACGGCCGTCTTCGACGGTGCCACGGAGGAGCAGATCCGCGAAGAGCTCGCGCTGGCCGGCCTGCCTGAGAACGGCAAGGCGATACTCCACGACGGCCGCACCGGTGAGCCGTTCGACCGCGAGGTCACGGTCGGCTACATCTACATGATGAAGCTCCACCACCTGGTGGAGGACAAGATCCACGCCCGGAGCACAGGCCCCTACAGCTTGATCACCCAGCAGCCCTTGGGCGGCAAGGCCCAGTTCGGCGGCCAGCGCTTCGGTGAGATGGAGGTGTGGGCACTGGAAGCCTACGGCGCAGCCAACATCCTCCAGGAGTTGCTGACCGTCAAGTCGGATGACGTGATGGGTCGCGTGCAGACCTATGAGGCCATCGTCAAGGGTGAGGACATCCAGGCGCCCGGTGTGCCGGAGTCGTTCAAGGTCCTCATCAAGGAGCTCCAGAGCCTCGGTCTCAACGTGGAGATCCTGAACGAGAACGAAGAAGAGATCCACTTCGCCGAGGACGCCTCGGCTTACCCGCTACCCGACCTTGGTGGGATAAACCTCGCTGGGTTCGAGGACTAGACCTACCCGATGCGGGCGGCCGCGCAGGCCGCTCGAAGCTCAAGGAGAACGATGCTCGAGGTCAACAACTTCAACGCCATACGCATATCGCTCGCGTCACCCGATCAGATCCGTGACTGGTCCAAGGGTGAGGTGACCAAGCCTGAGACGATCAACTATCGCACCCTGCGCCCGGAGAAGGATGGGCTCTTCGACGAGCGCATCTTCGGGCCATCGCGGGATTGGGAGTGCTACTGCGGCAAGTACAAGCGGATCCGCTACAAGGGCATCATCTGCGACAAGTGCGGGGTAGAGGTCACGCGCGCCAAAGTGGGCCGCGAGCGGATGGGCCACATCCAGTTGGCCAGCCCGGTCAGCCACATCTGGTATTTCAAGGGCACGCCCAGTCGGCTGGGCATCCTGCTGGACATCAGTCCGCGCAACCTCGAGCGCATCCTGTACTTCGCCCTGTACATCGTCACGTGGGTCGATGAGGATGCCCGGGCGCGCATGCTCCAGCAGCTCGAGGATGAGGCTGAGGGTCGAGGCGGCCGCGGCGGCAAGGCACTGGCCGAGATGGAGGATAGCCTCCGGTCGGACATCAACCGCCAGTCGGACGAACTGAACGACGGTCTCAAGGAGTTCAAGGCCGGCCAGGAAGAGGAGCGGACCGCACGGACGGCGCGTCTGGTAGAGGCGCAGCAGTCGACCGCCAAGCGGATGGACGACCTGGGCACGGGGGTGTCGGCAGAACCCATCACGTTCGAGGTCGCCGGCGAGCTGGTCGAGATCGTGGCCGCTGGAGCGAAGGCCGACAAGGCTGCCCAGACGCGGCTCAAGAAGGCTGCCGCGGACGAGATCGAGCGGGTCAACACGGATATCCAGGCGCGCGAGGCAGCCGAAGAGGCCAGCGTTCGTCAGCGGGTCGAGGACATGAAGCTGCAGATGGACGCCGCCCTGGAGGCCGAGCGTGAGCGCCTGCGCGGCGAGGCGGAGGGTCTCAAGGAGGAGATCCGCAAGGCGCGCGACGAGATCACCCGGCTCCAGCCCGGCATGATGCTGCCCGAGAGCTCATTGGACGGCTGGAACCTGCGCGAGCTCGACCGCAAGTACGGCTCCGGCGTGCGTGGAGGGCCGCGACTGTTCGCTGCCGGCATGGGCGCTGAGGCTGTCCGCGAGCTGATCGTCCGCATGGACCTGGAGGGCCTGGGCGCCCGACTTCACAGCGAGGTCCGGACATCGTCGGGGATGCGCCGGAAGAAGGCCATCAAGCGGCTGCGCCTGATCGAGGCGTTCCGGCGCTCCGGCACTCTGCCGGAGTGGATGATCCTCTCCGTGCTGCCGGTCATCCCGCCCGACCTGCGTCCGATGGTCCAGCTTGACGGCGGGCGCTTCGCCACGTCTGACCTGAACGACCTTTACCGCCGCGTCATCAACCGCAACAACCGCCTGAAGCGTCTCCTGGAGCTCGGTGCTCCGGAGATCATCATCCGCAATGAGAAGCGGATGCTTCAGGAGGCATGCGACGCGCTGATCGACAACGGGCGTCGCGGCCGGGCCATAGCCGGCACCGGCAACCATCGACTGAAGAGCCTCTCCGACATGCTCAAGGGCAAGCAGGGCCGGTTCCGTCAGAACCTGCTCGGCAAGCGCGTCGACTACTCGGGCCGTTCGGTCATCGTGGTCGGCCCCGAGCTGAAGCTGCACCAGTGCGGCCTGCCCAAGAAGATGGCCCTTGAGCTGTTCAAGCCCTTCGTCATGCGGCAGCTCGTGGAGAAGGGTTTCGCGCACAACATCAAGAGTGCGAAGCGCATCGTCGAGCGCGTCCGGCCTGAAGTCTGGGATGTCCTGGAGGAGGTCATCCAGGATCACCCTGTCCTGCTCAACCGAGCGCCTACTCTTCACCGCCTGGGCATACAGGCGTTCATGCCCGTGCTGGTCGAAGGGTCAGCCATCCAGATCCACCCGCTCGTCTGCTTCGCCTTCAACGCCGACTTCGACGGCGACCAGATGGCCGTCCACGTGCCGCTCAGTCGAGCGGCCCAGGATGAGGCGCGCCGGATGATGCTCTCGACCGCCAACCTGCTTTCGCCGTCGGATGGCGGCCCGGTCGTGGCCCCGACCCAGGACATGATCCTGGGCTGTTACTACCTGACGCTGGAGCGGGAAGACACGGAGGCCGACCCACCGGTCCAGCGCTTCGCCGACGAGCAAGAGGCGTTGCTGGCCCACGATGTCGGGCTGATCGACACGCGTGACGGCGTGCCCGACCTGCCCAACCACCGTATCGCCCGGCTGGCCCTCCATTCACCGGTCGAGCTGACCGTGCGCAGCTGGGATGAGGCGACCGGCGAAACGGCCGCGCAGGTCGTACGCACCACGGTCGGTCGGGTCATCTTCAACCAGATCCTGCCCGACCGGCTGCGCTTCACCAACCGTACGATGAACAGAGCCGCCCTGCGCGAGCTGGTCAGCGATTGCTACCGGCTACTGGGCGCGGACGCCACGGCCCATCTGGTCGACGGCATCAAGAGCGTCGGATTCCACTACGCCACGCGTGGCGGCATGACCATCGCCGTCGACGACATCCGCGTGCCCGAACAGAAGGGCCAGCTCCTGGCCGACGCCGACGGCAAGGTCGAGTCCATCGACCAGCAGTACCAGCGTGGCCTCATCACCGAGGACGAGCGCTACGAGCAGGTCGTCAACGTCTGGAAGCAGACCACCCAGGCGGTCAGCGACTCGATGATGGAGTCGCTCGATCCGACCGGCGCGGTCACCATGATGACCAACTCGGGTGCCCGCGGCAACAAGGGCAACATAGGTCAGCTGGGTGGGATGCGCGGTCTCATGGCCGACCCCACCGGTCGCATCATCGATGTCCCCGTCCGTTCCAACTTCCGGGAAGGGATGACGGTGCTGGAGTACTTCATCTCCACCCACGGTGCGCGCAAGGGTCTGGCTGACACTGCGCTGCGTACGGCCGACTCGGGTTACCTCACCCGACGCCTGGTGGACGTCGCTCAGGACGTCATCACCCGTGACGATGATTGCGGCACACAGGAAGGCACGTGGATCACCCGCGACGAGACGGAGGAGTTCGCCGGCACAGAGGCGGACGCATTCCGCCGCCGGCTGGTAGGCCGCTTCGCGGCCGGACCGGTGGCTGCTCCGAACGCTCGCAAGAAGGATGCGCCCATCGTCGACCGCAACGTGGAGATCAACGAGGCCTTGTCCGAAGCGATCGATGAGGCCGGCGTCGCCGAGGTGCTCGTCCGATCGCCGCTCACCTGCCAGTCGCGCTACGGCGTCTGCCGGACCTGCTACGGCCGCAACCTGGCGACCGGTCAGCTGGTCGGCATCGGCGAGGCGGTCGGTATCATCGCCGCCCAGTCCATCGGCGAGCCGGGGACGCAGCTGACGATGCGAACCTTCCACACCGGTGGTGTGGCCGGGCTGGACATCACGGCGGGCCTGCCGCGGGTGGAAGAACTGTTCGAGGCACGGATGCCCAAAGGCAAGGCCGAGATCAGCCATATCGACGGTGTGGTGGAGATCATCCAAGGTGACAACGGCGCGCGTCGGGTGAAGGTCACTAGCCGCGAGGCGTTCGACACGCCGTTGCGGATCTCGGCCGGCCACGAAGTCCTGGTCGGGGATGGCGACGTGGTCGAGGCGAATCAGGTCATCGCCAGGCTGGACGAGGGTGGTCGGATCGACGAGGTCCGGTCACCCGATCGCGGCCTGATGGTCCAGGCCGATGAAGGCCTCGTCGTCCGCAGTGAGGACGTGGTCGAGCGCGAGTACGGCATCTCGCACGCAGCGAAGCTGCTGGTCGAGAACGGATCGATGATCCGCGCCGGAGATCCCATCACCGACGGCCCCATCAACCCACAGGAATACCTGGAGACACGCGGCCGCGACTCCGTTCAGCGCTATCTGGTCAAGGAGGTCCAGCGGGTCTACCGCAGCCAGGGCGTGACCATCAATGACAAGCACATCGAGATCATCGTCCGCCAGATGTTGCGCAAGGTGCGCATCGACCAGCCCGGTGACAGCGAGCAGCTGCCATTCGAGCTCGTCGACAAGTTCGAGTTCGAGGAGATCAACAACAAGGTCATGGCGGAGGGCGGGGAGCCATCGACGGCGGAGACCGTGCTGCTGGGCGTGACCAAGGCTTCGCTGAACACGAGCAGCTTCCTGGCCGCAGCATCCTTCCAGGAGACCACGCGGGTGCTGACCGAGGCGGCCATCAACGGCGCCAAGGATCGGCTCATCGGGCTCAAGGAGAACGTCATCATCGGCAAGCTCATCCCGGCCGGGTCGGGCGCGCCAGCCAACGTCGCCGCGCGACGGGAAGCCGAGCGCCGGGCCGCCGCGGAGGCGCTTGCCGGGGGCGAGCTGCCGGAGAGCTTCGGCGAAGACTTCAACGTCTTCCTGTCGGGCGCCGACGGACAGCCGCCGGTCGACGGGGCAGAGGGATTCAACCCACTCCTCGTCGAGCAGGCCCAGGCGGAGGCATCCGCCTCGCGCGGCGAGGTGGATGACGTCACCAACCCGTTCCTGATGGGTGAGGCGGCCAAGGATGACGACGAGGAGGACGAGGCGGCCGCCCAGGACCCAGCGCAGCGGCAGGGATCCGAACCCGTCAAAGCCTGAACGGTGCCGCTGGACCCAGCCTTGGCTGGCTGGGTCCGGGGCGCTACCCCGGCTGGCTGGCCAGCAGCATCGGCGTCATCCGCCAAGCGTCGCGCTTGCAGGATCTCTGACACGTCTGCTATCATCCCGCTTCGCGGCTGCGAGGCCGCGTCTCGGTACGCTCCGGTCGCCGCTGGCCCGCGTGGGACTTCTTGCCGGGTGCCGATGATCAGGCGCAGCGCCAGTCTCCACCATCACGCCAGGACCCCGCCACGCGTGCGCCCAGCCGGGCGCCACGGCCGTTGCGAGGGATACGCCGGTCTGCTCTGGCCGACAGGGCCCAACCAGGGTCGGCAGGCCGCAGCCTCGACCACCATCACGTCACCTGAGAAAAGGGAGTCAAGATCTCCGTGCCGACCATCAGTCAGCTGGTGCGCAAGGGCCGCAAGCCGGCCACCAAGAAGGTCAAGGCGCCAGCCATGCGCCGAAACTGGAACAGCCTCCGGCAACGTCAGGAGGCCATCCCAGGCGCTCCTCAGAAGCGAGGCGTCTGTCTCCAGGTGCGCACGATGACGCCCAAGAAGCCCAACTCGGCGTTGCGCAAGATCGCTCGCGTCCGGCTCACCAACATGATGGAAGTGACCGCCTACATCCCGGGCATCGGGCACAACCTCCAGGAGCACTCGGTCGTACTGGTGCGCGGTGGCAAGGTCCGCGACCTGCCCTCCGTCAAGTACCACATCATCCGCGGCACGCTCGATGCAGCCGGCGTGCGCGATCGCCGCCAGAGCCGCTCGTGCTACGGCGCCAAGAAGCCGAAGTAGACGGCAAGCCATGCCCCGCCGTGCCCAGACCCCACGCAAAGCGAAGTACGCCCCGACCCTCACCCGGACGACCGATCGATTCGTGGTCAAGCTGATGACCGAGGGCAAGAAGGGCCTCGCCGAACGGATACTGCGTCAGGCACTGGCTCGTGCCGAAGCCGCCTCGCGGCGGCCAGGGCTGGAGGTCCTGGAAGCAGCCCTGCGTAATGCGACGCCCATCATCGAGGTCAAGCCACGGCGCGTGGGTGGCGCTACATACCAGGTCCCGGTGGAGATCCGGGGCGACCGTCGCGTCTCGCTCGGCGTCCGTTGGCTCGTCCAGTCGGCCCGCCGGCGGAGCGGCAAGTCGATGAGTGAGAAGCTCGCCTTCGAGCTCGTCGACGCGATGAACGGCCTCGGCGCCGCCGTGAAGCGGCGCGAGGACACGCACAAGATGGCAGAAGCCAACAAGGCCTTCAGCCACTTCAAGTGGTAGCAGTCGCTACAGGAAAGGGAACAGTCCAGACCGTGGCACGCCAGGTCCCCCTCGCCATGACGAGGAACATCGGGATCATCGCCCATATCGACGCCGGCAAGACGACCGTCACCGAGCGGATCCTCTTCTATACCAAGAAGATCTACAAGATCGGTGAGGTCCATGAGGGCGCGGCGACGATGGATTGGATGCCCCAGGAACAGGAACGGGGGATCACCATCACGGCCGCGGCGACCACGGCGTACTGGGGCGACCATCGCATCAACATCATCGATACGCCCGGGCACGTGGACTTCACCATGGAAGTGGAGCGTAGCCTGCGCGTGCTTGATGGCGCGGTGGTCGTGTTCGACGGCGTGGCTGGCGTCGAGCCCCAGTCCGAGACGGTCTGGCGCCAGGCTGACCGCTATGGCGTGCCCCGCTTCTGCTTCATCAATAAGCTCGATCGGACCGGCGCGGACTTCTGGCGGGGAGTCGATTCGATCAAGGAGCGGCTGGGCGCCAACGCCGTCCCCATCCAGATCCCCATCGGCCGCGAGGACTCCTTCCGCGGCGTCGTGGATCTGGTCACCATGCGGGCCATCCTGTACCTGGATGACCTCGGCCGCGAGATCGTCGAGCGCGACATCCCGGAGGATCTGCGGGCCGAGGCGGAGAGCCACCGCACCAGGATGATCGAGGCCGTCGCCGAGATGGACGACGAGCTGACCCACAGATACCTCGAGGG
>JACCYW010000427.1 GCA_013696275.1 Chloroflexota bacterium
GGCCCGGTCTGGCCGCTCTCCTGCGCCAGGCAGGCGTGGCCGCCGACCGCATCGACCCGGACGCCATCGGCTACGGTTTGGCACCTCGACTGAACAGCGTCGGCCGGCTGGGCGATGCGGCACCCGCCGCGGCACTCTTGCTGACTGACGAGGAAGCGGAGGCGGAGGGCCTGGCGGCGCAGTTGCAAGCCGCCAACCTCGTCCGTCGGGAGATGACGGTGGTCGCGCTCGGCGAGGCCCGGCTGGCCCTCGCGGCAACGCCGCCCTCCTCACCGGTCATCGTGGTCGCCGGGGCCTGGCCGGTCGGCATCATCGGTCTCGTCGCCGGGCGCCTGGCGGAAGAGGCCGGCCGTCCGGCGTTCGTGGTCTCGACCGCCGCGGAAGTCTGGCGTGGGTCAGCTCGCGGGCCGGGCCTGGACCTGGTGACGGTCCTCACCGCGTGCCATGACCTGCTGGAGCGATACGGCGGCCACGCGGCGGCTGCTGGCTGGAGCATCCGGCCAGAGCGATTCGAGGAGTTCCGCCAGCGCATCGGTGCGATGTCGGCTGACCTTCCACCGGTCGGCGCGCTGCCGCCCCTCGACGTGGATCTCGTCGCGCACGCTGATACGGTCGGTCATCTACTCTTTCGCGACCTCGCTCCGCTGGATGGGACGGGTGATCCGCCGGTACTCGTGGCGATAGCGGGGCTCCGGGTGGTGCGCCTCAGGAAGGTAGTGGGCGGTCATCTCGCGGTCGTGCTACGCAAGGGGAGAGAAGTGCTGGACGGGATCTGCTTCGGTCGCGCTGCAGAGCTGGAAGGTCAGCTGCACGAAGGAGACGCGATCGATGTGGTCGCTCATCTATCGGTCCGCTCATGGGGCGGTTTCGATAGCCTCGACCTCGAGCTGCGTGACCTCGCGCCGATGGACGTCCGGCTCGCAGCGCGGTGCCAGACCGCCGCCGCGCATTGAATCAGGCCAGACGCGCTGCCGGCGATCCACGTCGGCGCGCTCCATCCCCCCGCCTGGGCGTCTCCGTGGCGCCCATCATCGCGCTCGTGGCGTTGCTGGTGGCGGGCATCGTCAGCTTGAACCTGCTGGCGGTGACGAGTGCGGGGCCGACGGGCCCGGGTAGCAGCGGCGGAGGTGGCGGGGTCGGCGGCGGTAGCGGTGTACCGCCCATCGCCAACCGTCCGACGCCGGATCCCAGCGTCATCATCACACCGCCACCAGAAGACCGCCCGGAGGTCGAAGGCAGCATCCTGTTCGGCCGCACGGGTGATATCTGGGCCGCCTCGGGGCTGGACCTGACACAGCTGTCCATGGGCGGTACCGACTCGGCCCCCACGTGGGCACCCGACGGCGCGGCCATCTACTTCCTGGAGACGCGCGAGACGCGCACCCGGTCGCCCGTCGGCGGCACGGATACCAGCCACCTTGCTCACTACACGCTCTATCACCCGGCCATCGTGCGCATGGCGGCCGACGGAGCGGGCCGCGAGGAGATCAAGGATGGGATCTTTCGGACCGCCGGTGGGGAGTGGTTCTCATGGCTGCTGTCGCCCGATGTCAGCCCGGACGGGGAGACCCTGGCATTGGCCAGCGACGGCGAGACCGGGACCGGCGAGGTGGCCATCAGCTTGATGCCGGCCGAAGGTGGCGAGACCGAGACGATGGGACTGCGACAGGCGGCGGGGCTTGGCCACAGTGACCCGGAGTGGAGTCCGGACGGCACACGCATCGCCTTCACGTTCCATGCCGAGGAAGCCGGCCAGGCTGAGAGCCGCATCGGAGTGGTGACCGTCGCGGATGGCGACCTGCGGCTGCTGAGGGGACGGGGTTATGCCAGCCCGTCGTGGTCGCCGGATGGCACACGACTGGTCGCCGAGCGCTCGACACCAAATGGCCGGGACGTCGTGATCCTGGACGCAGAAGAGGGCGGTGAGCTAGCTCGACTTACCGATGACGGACGTAGCTTCGGCCCGACCTTCTCGCCCAACGGGAGCCAGGTCGCCTATCTCCACCTGGACGGACCCGCCATCGACCTCAGGGTGATGACCCTGGCCGGGCGGACCGACGGTTCGATCGACGTGCTGGAGGTCAAGGCCATCACGGACGATGGCTCGCTGGATGCCGGCTCGCCGCCCAGTTGGTGGGGCACGCGGTCGACCGTCCCGCCGGCGACCGGTCCGTCAGGCGCACCGTCAGCGCCCGGGCCATCGGGCGCGCCGTCGGCCAGTCGAGCGCCCTGACCGGGAAGGGCGGCTGAGCGTAAGTTATCTGGATCGTCTGGCGGCTCGCACGAGCAGTACCGGCACCACCTTCTGCCTGGGACTCGATCCCGATCCTTCATCGATGCCTGATGGCTGGCCGCCGGGACCAGCCGGCGTCGAGTCGTTCTGTCGACTGCTCCTTGACGCGTGCGTCGGTCATGCCTCGGCCGTCAAGGCCAACCTCGCCTTCTTCGAAGCGTGGGGCAGCCAAGGGCTGGCCGTGCTGGAGAGGGTCAGGGCGGCGCTGCCGTCCGACCTGCCCTTCATCGCCGACGCCAAGCGCGGCGACATCCGTTCGACCTCTGCCCGCCACTCGGTCGCGCTGTTCGACAGCCTGGGTGCTGATGCGGTGACGGTCAGCCCCTACCTTGGCGGCGCGGCCATCGAGCCGCTGCTGGAACGCGCTGATCGATTCGCGTATGTCCTGTGCCGCACCTCGGATCCCGGTTCCGGTGAGTTGCAGGACCTTGCCGTCACCGCCCGACCAGACGGCGAGGAAGTGCCCATCCCGCTGTACCTGCGCGTGTCGCGCCGGGCGGCGGCGTGGGACGCTGGTCGGGGTACGGTCGGGTTGGTGGTCGGAGCGACCGGACCGGCCGAGCTGACGCTGGTCAGGCAGAACGCTCCAGGCCTGGCCTTCCTGGTGCCCGGCATCGGCCGGCAGGGTGGCGATGTCGGAGCGACCCTGGATAGCGGACCGGCGCGCGACGGACCGGCCGCTCGACGTCCAGGCGGTGGCCTGCTGGTCAACCTCTCGCGCTCCATATCCCGTGCGGCCGTCGGAGCGGCCGATCCGGCCAAGGCTTTGGAGGAGGTGGCGAGGAGCTGGGCCGCTCGTCTCAGGGTGTAGGATGAGCCGACAACCGGTCACCCGGAGGATAGCTGCGAACCCATGATCCCCGGCCTTCCCGTCGGCCCGCTCGAGCTGCTTCTCGTCCTGGGCATCCTGCTGCTCATCCTCGGTCCAGGTAAGTTACCGGAGGTCGGCTCGGCGGTCGGTCGCACCATCAGGGAATTCCGCAAGGCCTCCACGGACCTTCAGGATGCGACCAACCTCTCGCCGCAGTCGATCCCGCCGGCCACTCCACGACCTGGCGCAGGCTCGACCCGTGAGCCGGAGACCACCCGACGGGGCACGCCCGTCGATCCCGTGGATGAGGACGCCTGACCCGCGCCTCGCGATCGGACACCGGATCGCATGTCAGAGAGCAGTGAAGTCGCGCCCCCGCGGCGGGAGTCGCTGACAGCAGACGCCATCATCGTCCCGCCCGGGCCCAGGTCGCCCGGCGAAGACAAGGTGATGAGCCTGGTCGACCATCTCTCCGAGCTCCGTCGCCGCCTGGCCATCAGCATCATGGCGGTCATCATCGGGTCGGCCATCGGGTTCGTCCTGGCCGACCGCATCATCCTCATCCTGCTCGATCCGCTGCCCGGTGACGAGGTCCAGTTCCTGACCATCACCGGCGGCTTCGCCATCTTCCTGCGCATCTCGCTCATCGTGGGCATCCTGCTGGCACTGCCGGTCATCCTCTATCAACTGTGGGCTTTCGTGGCGCCCGGCTTGACGCCCCAAGAACGTCGGGCGGCTCTGCCGTGGATACCCATGAGCATCGTCTTCTTCCTGCTGGGCTCGGCCGTGGCATACCTGACGCTGCCGTACGCCATCTCATTCCTGCTTGGTTTCCAGATCGCCGACGCGCTCGTCTCGCGGCCCAGTGCAGAGCACTACTTCGGGTTCGTGACCACCATCTTCATCGTCTTCGGCGCGGTCATGCAATTCCCGACCGCACTGGTGCTCCTGTCCAAGCTGGGCATCCTGAGCGTGGCGCGCCTGCGAGCCGGCCGCCGCTACGCCCTGGTCGGTATCGTCATCTTCTCGGTCGTCATCACGCCTGGCGGGGACCCGGTCAGCCCCATCTTCATGAGCACTGTCATGTACCTCTTGTTCGAGGGCACCATCCTGTTGCTGCGGCGCTCCGAGCGAGCCCCCGATGGGTGACCTCGAGCCGGCTGTGGAGCTGCTCCCGTCCGACGGATCGCTCGGCGCAGGGTCGTCGGATCCGCCCCACGTGGCCATCATCACGGGCCTCTCGGGCGCAGGCAAGACGGCCACGGCAAAGCTCTTCGAGGATCTTGGCTATCACGTCATGGATAACCTGCCCTCCGAGTTGTTGCCGGATCTGGCCGAGCTGGTGGCGACCGATCCACTGCGCTATCACCGTGTCGCACTCGTGCTGGACGTCCGGACAGGCGATGCGCCACTCGCGCTGGGTGCAGTGGTGGGTGCCCTGGAGGGGAGGGGCATCTCTCCCCAGGTCTTCTTCCTGGAAGCTCGCGATGAGGTGCTGATCCGCCGTTTCAGCGAGACTCGCCATCGTCACCCTCTGCTGCGGGGCCTCGGCAGCGTAGCCGGCTCGATCGCCGCCGAACGGCGCCTGCTGGAGGAAGTGCGCCAGCAGGCTGACGTCCTGATCGACACCTCCGACCTTTCCGGCCGTCAGCTGCGCGAGCGTATCGAGCGCGCTCTGCGCGACGATCCGGCGACCGAGGGCGTCCACCTCCAACTCATCACCTTCGGCTACAAGTACGGTATCCCCCTCGAGTCGGACCTGGTCTTCGACGTCCGCTTCATGGAGAACCCGTTCTATGTCGACACGCTCAGGGCGCAGTCCGGCTTGACCGCCGCGGTCCGTCACTTCGTGCTCCGTCAACCGGTGACCCAGCTGTTCCTGGCCAACCTGCGGCAGTTCTTCGAGTTCGCCCTACCCGCCTACCGGGCGGAAGGCAAGAGCCGGCTGACCGTCTCCGTCGGCTGCACCGGCGGTTACCACCGCTCGATCGCCATCGCCGAGGAGATCGCCCAGGACTGGCGACGGGCAGATTACGGTCCGGTCGATATCTGGCACCGCGAGCTGGACCGCTCGTGACACGCTCGCCGGGCTGGCGCGACGGTCGGGTGGCTCGCGCTCGAACGTGGCTGCGGCCCGGTGTCGGCATCAAGCGCTGGCTGGCGGTCGTCTTCCTCGGCTTGCTCTTGATGGCACTCGCTGGAGCCCTGGCCATCAGGCTCGCCTTCCGCGACGTGCCGGCGGACAGTCCGGCCGGTGAGCTGTTCGACCTGGTGAGCCTCCAGATGTTGCCCGATGGGCTGCGCCCGGCGACGGTGCTCATCGGCGGCCTGGCCATCTTCCTGTTCGGCGCATGGCGCATGCTCGGCGTCCTGCTGGGCCCCTTCACGGCACGCTCGGAGCCACTGGTCGAGCTCATCTACCAGAAGCGTTCGCTGGCGCGCGGCCCACGCGTGGTCGCCATCGGCGGCGGCACGGGTCTTTCCAACCCGCTGCGTGGCCTGAAGGAGGTCAGTAGCAACATCACCGCCGTCGTCACCGTCGCCGATGATGGCGGCTCGTCAGGGCGCCTGCGCGAGGAGCTGGGCATCCCGCCGGTGGGCGACCTGCGCAACTGTATCGCGGCGCTGGCCGACGCCGAGCCGGCGATGGCCCGGCTGCTGCAGTACCGCTTCCCGGCCGAGGGGCCCGGGGCGGACGGTCGCGGGCACGCCTTCGGCAACCTGCTCATCGCCGCGCTGAGCGATATCGAGGGTGATTTTCCGGAGGGCGTGAGGCAGTCCAACCGCGTCCTGGCGGTGCGTGGCCAGGTAGTGCCGGTGGCTCCGGTGGCGCTCACCCTGCACGCGGAGCTCGCCGACGGGCGGATACTGGCTGGCCAATCGGTCATCTCCAAGTCGCGTGGGATCCGCCGGGTGTGGGTCACACCGGACGATGTGAGCGCCTCACAAGACGCCCTCGATGCCATCGCCTCGGCTGATCTGGT
>JACCYW010000078.1 GCA_013696275.1 Chloroflexota bacterium
GCCGTCGTCCGACGGCGGTCAGCCCCAGAGCGCGGTTCTCCGACAGCGCCCGCGCGCCGATCGAGGCAGTCGCCCGGACGGCCGTCTCGATGGTCGCGAAGTCACCGCTGCCGGTATGGAAGGTGGCATCCAGATCGACGAATAGCCAGACATCGGCTGTCTGTTCCAGATCGAACTCCTTGACCTGCAGTTCCTGCTGGCGGGCCGTGCTCCGCCAATGGATGCGGTTGTAGGCGTCACCTGGGACGTACGGACGGATGGAGGTGACCATGGCCGTCGTCTGGAGCGATCGTTCGGCATTGGCTTGCGACCCTTCCAGGGTGGCCGCCGGCAGGTGCCATCGGATGAGCGGCTCGACCTGTGGGTAGACGATGATGGTGGATGACGCTCCGACCGATGCCGATGTCTCGAACAGACCTATCGGATCGCTCGTGCGCAGGACGAGCGGGTCGACTCGATAGTGCCCCCGGCGGGTGAGCGGGACTCGCGCGACCCACGAGCTCTCTGTGCGGGGACGGAGGGCAAGAGCTCGGCCGGGTAGAGGGATCGGGAGCTGGCTCCAGTTGGAGACCTCCAGCCACACCTTGGGCAGCAGGCTGGTGTTGCGGACCGTATACACGGCGCGCAGGAAGTCACCGACTTGCGCCTGCGGCCGATCCAGGACGTAGCCGGCCTCCAGGCCAGCCAGTCCGGTCCTGGTCAGGAGATAGGCACCGCCCACGACCAGGAGCCCGAGGTAGAGCAGGAAGAAGAGGAAGTCCGCTCCAGTGGACAAAGCCGCCACGACCAGCACGGTGGCCAGGATGGCGAATTGGATGCGCCGCATCATCGTTCGGCCTCCGGTCCCGAGACGGACTACAGCGGCCGGACGGCGCGGCGCTCGGCGGTGGCCTCGCGGACCTCTACGGGTACGCTGGCCAAGAGCTCAGCCACGATGGTCGCAGCGTCGACATCGCGGATGGTGGCTGAGGTCTTGACGATGAGGCGGTGCGCCAGCGCCGGCTCGGCGAGGGCCTTGATATCGTCGGGGATGACGTAGTCACGACCGTTGAGCGCGGCGAAGGCCTGACCAGCTCGGTAGAGCGCCAGCGAACCTCGCGGTGAGGCCCCCAGGTACACGTCAGGGTGCGACCGTGTGGTGTTGACCAGGCGGACGATGTAGTCGCTCACGGTCGGGTCGACATAGACCTGCCGGATACCATCCTGCATCTCGCGCAGGTCCTCGACCGACGCGACCTCCGAGATGTCGTCCAGTGGATGCGCCCGCTTCTGCTCGTCCAGGATGACGATCTCTTCCAGCGGCTGGGGATAGCCGAGATGTAGCCGCAGCATGAAGCGATCCAGCTGGGCCTCCGGCAACGCGAATGTACCCTCGTATTCGATGGGGTTCTGAGTGCCGATGACCAGGAACGGCTGGGGCATCCGGTAGGTCACACCATCGACCGTGATCTGCTGCTCCTCCATGCTCTCGAGGAGCGCCGACTGCGTCTTGGGTGTGGCTCGGTTGATCTCGTCGGCCAGGACGATCTGGGCCATGATGGGTCCCGGCCGGAACTCGAACTCCTGGGTCTTCTGGTTGTAGATGGAGAGTCCGGTCACATCGCTGGGCAGGAGGTCGGGGGTGAACTGGATGCGCCGGAAGGTGCAACCCAGGCTCCTGGCGATGGCCTTGGCGAGCACCGTCTTGCCGGTCCCGGGCACATCCTCGATGAGCAGATGGCCCTGGCAGAGCAGCGCCACCAGCGCCAGACGCACTTCATGGTGCTTGCCCACGATGACGCGCTCGACGTTGGCGGCGACCTTCTCGCCGGTCTCCTGGATCTTCGCCACGATGCGGGTTCCTCGCTGACGGTCTGGCTCGTATGTGACGGATCGCGGCGCCGGCTCGCCTGGGCTCGAGCCGGTGCCTGTACACGGGATGGTACGTCGAAGAGGCCGAGATGGTCTTCTGGTAGCAGAGACCGAGCACGTTGCCTGCGCGCGCGGCGGGCTTGTCGCGCGGCCATGCTTCCGAGCCACCGGACCGTTGATCCGGCAGGCGCATCACTACACGATGCCGCCCACTGGTGTGGCCGCTAGTGATCGAGGTGCCCGCTGGTCGGGGGACGCTCCGGCTAGCCCTCCGGAAGGCCCAGGTAGAGCTGCATCAGGTCGCCTGCCAGCGGCACGGCGACCTCGCTCCCGAAGCCGGCCCGTTCCACGATGGCGGCGATGGCGATACGCGGCTGCTCGGCCGGTGCGAAGCCGATGAACCAGCTGTGAGGCCGCGCGCTGTCACCCACCTGCGCGCTGCCGCTCTTGCCCGCCGTGGTGACCCCGGGGACGCGCGCACCGCCCGCGAAGAACTCCCCGAACTCGCCTTCGACCGCCGCCACCATGGCCCGGTTGATGATGTCAGCCCCGGCCGGGTCGATGACCTGGCGCAGGACGGCAGGCTGCAGCTCCAACGTGTCGCCGCTCTCCGACACCAGCTGGCGGACCAGGCGTGGCTGCATCATCTGGCCGTCATTCGCCACGCACGCGGCGACCAGCGCCATCTGCAGCGGCGTGGCCAGCGTCTCGCCCTGCCCGTAGGCAGCGTTGGCGAGCTCGACCCGATCAGTGAACCCGCTGAGAGGGCCGCTGCCGTCGGTCACCTGACTGGCGCTGGTGGCGAGGTCGAACTCGATGGGCGCTCCGAAGCCCAACCTGCGCGACCAGTCGAGCATGGCCTCCGCTCCGATGTCCAGGCCAGCGTGCGCGTAGTAGATGTTGCTGGAGACCTCGGTCGCCTCGATCAGGTCGAGCGGATGGTCAAGCTGGACGAAGCGTTCCGAGTCGTTGATGGTGAAGCCTTCGACCCTGAACCCGGTGCGGTACTCCTCGGGCTGGGCGGGATAGCTGGTCTCCGGGCGGATGGCGCCTGATCCGAGGCCGGCCGTGGCGGTCACGATCTTGAACACCGAACCAGGCACGTACAGACCCTGTCCCGCTCTGTCCAGGAACGGCGCGTCGCGATCATCACGCAGACCGGCGACATAGTCGGGGCCGGCGGTGGGATCGGCCACCACGTCGGGATCGAACGACGGCGCGGACGCCATGGCCAGGACTCGGCCGGTAGCGGGCTCGATGGCGACGACCGCACCACGGTTGCCGGCCAGCGCCGCCATGGCCGCCTGCTGGAGTCGCAGGTCGACCGTCAGGTGGACGTCGCTCGGGTCATACGGATCACTCAGGAACTTGCGCAGCACGTCGCCGCCTGGTCCCAGCGGCGCAAGGCCGGTCAGCTCGGCGTCATAGGCGCGTTCGACCCCAGCGGCGCCGAAGATGAGGCTCTTGTAGCCGACCACCGGCGCCATCGCCTGATACGGGTAGCGCCGGCGACGGTCGGCCCCCGATCCCTCGTCGAGGGCGACCCTCACGCCGGTCCGGTCGAGGATGCGGCCTCGCGGCGCAGCGCGCACCGCGGCCTGGACCAGAGGATTGCCGGGGTCCGCGGTGAGTGACTGGGCCTCCACGACCTGCCAGTAGCCCAGGCCGATCGAGAGCCCGCCGAAGATCAGTGCGAGCGACAGCCCGACCCGCAGCAGCGCCGAGCCGATGGACGGCGCACCTGGTGTGTCACGCCGGTCAGGGTCGCGCTCGGGGATCACCCGGCGCCGGCTCTTCCGAAGCCGAAGCGGCTGCTACTCGATGGCGGCGGTGGCGGTTCCACACCGCGGTCGCTCAAGGCCAGAAGAAGTCCGATGACGATGGCATTGGCGAACAGCGACGAGCCGCCATAGCTGATGAAGGGCAGCGTGATGCCGGTCAGGGGAACCAGTTTGAGGTTGCCGCCGATGATGATGGCGGCCTGGATGACGACGACCAGGGTGAGGCCCACCGCCAGCAGCGCTCGGAAGTCATCGGCCGCCTGGGCGGCGATGCGCAAGCCACGTTCGGCGATCACCCCGTACAGGAAGACGATGGCCAAGGCACCCAGCATGCCCAGCTCCTCGGCCAGACCAGCGAACACGAAGTCGGTATGGATGGCCGGGATCGCCGGCACGTCGCCCACCTGTGGCAGACCGGCCCCCAGACCTGTGCCCAGGACACCGCCTCGACCGAACGCGTACAGAGCGCGGAGGATCTGGTAGCCCGCGCCAAGCGGGTCAGCGTAGGGGTCGAGCCAGATATCGACCCGCGTTCGTACGTGGGGGAAGAGCTGGTACAGGACCAGTGCGCCGCCGATGAACAGCAGCAGGCCCAGGGCGACATACGCTCTTCGCCTGGTGGCGGCATAGAGCATCGTGAGGAACACGCTGAAGAAGAGCAGCGCCGCTCCAAGATCGCGCTGCACGATGACGATGGCCAGGGCGATGGCCAGCATCGCCACCATCGGCAACATGTACGGCAGAGGCGGCAGGGAGATGGGCCCGATACGCGTGCTGATGCGGGCGAGCAGCGTCCGGTTCTCCGCCAGGTAGGCCGCCAGGAACACGACCAGGATGACCTTCAGGAGTTCGGACGGCTGGCCCGATACGGGGCCGATAGCGATGGATAGTCGCGATCCGTTC
>JACCYW010000105.1 GCA_013696275.1 Chloroflexota bacterium
CAGCGTGGCCTCTTCGTGGCCGGCGCAGAACTTGCCGCCAACCCGGAGGCGTGGGATCGACTGCAGGACGGCGTGACTCGCGTGGACGAGGCGATGGTCGACGAAGTAGAGACCATCCTCGCAGAGCGAGAGAGTTCGATCGAGATGCCGCGAGAGTTCGTGGTGCCGGGGGCGTCCCGTCTCTCAGCCGCCCTGGAGATGGCCCGGACGGTGATCCGTCGAGCCGAGCGGCGAGCGGTGGCCCTGGACCGCGACGGTCTCGTCGCCGGGCCCTGGCTGCTGGCCTATCTCAACCGCCTGGCCGACCTGGTCTGGGTCATGGCACGTTCTGCCGAGCAGTCGGAAGGTGTTGCGTCGATCATGGCGCGGTCGGGATCTCGCACCGCTCGGCGGACAGGCGGAGCAGGCGATGGATAGGATCCTGGGGCGAGCCTCTGGCTGCGAGCCTTCTGCAGCCCGCCGGCAGGCCTCATAGGTGATTGGCGGCCCCGTTGCGCCAACTTCACCAAAGGAGCGTGCTGCCTTCACCGCAGCTGCGTGACAGCTGGTCGTAGACTATCCACGACGTCCACCCAGGCGTCCATACCCGCGGCCGCAGGTCGGCCGCCACTTCGAAGGAAGTAACACCCGTGTTCGATCGCAACCAGCCTGACCGATACCAGGCCCCCGGACAGCCACAGGGAGCGCCCTACGGTCCGTTGCCGGGAACCACTCCACCCGGCACCGTGATCATCAACGGCCAGCGCGTCTCCGCCGTGCCGCGCGAGGGTTTCCTGACGATGGCCTTCGTCTGGATGTTCGTCGCCCTGTTAGTCAGCGCCGTCTCCGCCTACTTCGTGTTCGCCAGCCCGGCCGTTCAGAGTTTCGTCCTGGGCGCCTACCTGCCGCTCATCCTGGGTGAGTTGGCGCTCGTTTTCATCATCAGCCTGGGCATCAACCGGCTGGGAGCGATACCGGCTCTGGGCCTGCTCTTCGTCTATGCCCTGCTCAACGGCCTGACCATCGGCGCCATCGTCCTGGTCTACGTGGCCGCCGGAGCGACCTCGGCCGTCGTTTCGTCGTTCGTCGGAGCATCGGCCATCTTCGGCGCCGCAGCGCTCTTCGGCTTCGTGACCAAGCGCGACCTGAGCAGCCTGGGCGGCATCCTGACCGTCGGCGTGATCGGCCTGATCGTGATGTCGTTCGTGCAGCTCTTCTTCTTCGGCGGGAACGACACGTTCAGCCTGATCATCGGCATCGCCGGCGTGGTCATCTTCACCGGCCTCACTGTCTATTGGGTGCAGCAACTCAAGAACGGCGAGTTGAACGGTGTCCGGGACGCGCAGGCCGCTTCGGTGCTGGGCGCACTGACGCTATACATCCTGTTCATCAACCTGTTCCTGTCGCTGCTCCGCGTCTTCGGAGGCGGGCGCGACTAGAGCGCTGATCAGCTAGGACCAGAGCCTGGAACCCCGCCTCGTGAGGCGGGGTTCCTTGGCATCGGTCGGCCTTCATGAACCACCCGGCCGCACTCGCCCAGCGGTCCCACCGTCCGCCCCGCGAGTAGCCCGGCCGGCGGCGCGTGAGCCCGTCGCCTGGTCCTCCGCCGGTCCCACCGCATTCCCCCAGCGGTCCACCGTCCGCCCAGCGAGCAGCCCGGCCGGCGGCGCTTGCCAGACCCAACAGACCCCGACAGACCCCGACGGACCGCGGCGTAAGCTGACCAACAGACCCCGACAGACCCCGGCGGAAGCTGGCCGGCCGCGGCCGGCCGCTGGCGGACCTCGGAGGACCGGTACCATCGCGCTGATGGGAGAGTCACGCGTCGGGTTCTGCGGGCTTGGCACGATGGGCCTGGCCATGGCCGCCAATCTGGTGCGATCCGGGTTCAGGCTCACGATCTGGAATCGGACCCCTGACCGGGCGGCTGAGCTGATCGAACTGGGAGCCAGCCAGGCGTCCAGCCCACGCGAGGTGGCGGCTGAGTCGGACATGGTCGTGGTCTGCGTGTCCGATACGCCCGACGTCGAAGCCGTCATCTTCGGCCCGCAGGGGCTGGCCGAAGGTGCACGCACTGGGACGTTGATCATCGACTGTTCGACCATCAGCCCCAGCGCGACGCGGCAGTTCGCCGAGCGCCTCGCCGAGCGCGGCATCCCGATGGTCGACGCGCCCGTATCCGGTGGCTCGGAGGGCGCTCAGGCCGGGACGCTGACCATCATGGTCGGTGGCGGGGACGACGACTTCCATCGGGCCCGGCCGGTCCTCGCTGCCATGGGCCGCTCCATCACACACATGGGCCCGGTGGGTGCCGGTCAAGCCACCAAGGCGGTCAACCAGGTGATCCTGTGCGGGACGTACCTGGGAGTGGCCGAGGGCGTTCTGCTGGCGATGCGATCAGGCCTGGACGTGGAACAGGTGGTGGAGGCGCTGTCCGGCGGAGCGGCTCGTTCCTGGGTGCTCGAGAACCGCAGCGGCCGGATGATCGCCGACGAATATGCGCTGGGCTTCAAGGTCTCGCTCCATCTCAAGGACGTGCTCATCGCGTTGGCCATGGGCCGCGATGCCGGCGTCGCGCTGCCGGTCGCGGCACTCACCGCCCAGCTGGAAAGCGGCCTGGTCGCGGCCGGGCATGGCGACGAGGATGTGTCAGTGTTGGCGCGCGCTGTCCGGAGCATGTCCGAGCCATGAGGCGGATGTGGGCGGTGGAGGCGGCCTTGGTCAGCTTCGTTCTGACGGTGGCCGCCGGATGCGCCGGGCTGGGTGCCACGCCAGTACCGTCCGTGCCCCAGGACTCGGGCATCAGGGGCAGTGTCCAGCTCGGTCCCACTTGCCCGGTCGAGACCCGCGACGTGCCGTGCGTCACTGCCTATGCGGCCCTGCTCATCGTGCTCGACCCCGATTCACGGGAGGTCGGTCGGGTGACTTCGGCGGCCGATGGAACGTTCCAGCTGGCACTGGCACCCGGCCAGTACACCATCACGCCGGCCGCCGGCGGCGACCCTTACCCGTTCGCCCCGACCCAGGCCGTGGCCGTGTTGCCCGGCCGTTTCAGCGACGTCCAGATCAACTACGACACAGGCATCCGCTAGGCGAACTGGTCACGCTCCGAGACGGGCGACGTCAGGCGCTTATCGCGAAGCGCGCCTCGACCTCCGCCACGAGCTCGGTGGTGCCCTCGGCGACCGGCGTGTCGGCGGCCATCATGGCTTCGGCGCGCATGCGCATCATCGGTCGCGGACCAACGTCTGCGATGACCTCGGTGAGGAAGATCAGCTCGCCGAGCGTCACGCCAGCGGCGACTGCCAGGGTCTCGGCCCGGCGCCGGGCATCGGCCACCGCTGCGGTTCGCGCCTCATCCTCGGCGGCGGCTGGGTCGGCGATGGTCATCGACACGTTGGCGATGCCGGTCGCGCCGGCCGCCACGCAGGCATCGATGATCGGGCCGAGCTCGTCGATCTGCCGTAGCCGGATGGTGAGCGAATGACTCGACCTGTAGCCCGTCAGCCGAGGACCCGAGTCGGGATAGTCGTAGACCGGTTCGAGCGTGATGGCCGA
>JACCYW010000145.1 GCA_013696275.1 Chloroflexota bacterium
CGGTTCGCCAGGACGCGACGGTACGCCGCGAGCACGGACATTGAGCTTCATCCTCGACCGGGCCACGGGATGCGGCGCTGTCAGCCACTTTACAGGTCGCGAGTCGGCTCGGAGGTTGACCTAGGGAGGTGGGAAGCGGCACGCTAGCGGCTGCGAGCGAGACTCCCCGCCCGGGGCGGCGCGCGTCGAAGTGGAGAGGACACGATGACCAACGAGAACGAACGAGCCCAGGATCAGGGTGGCGACGCGGCTCCCCAGACCAACGACGACGACACCCAAGGCAACGTCTTTCTGCCCGACCCTTCCGCCTCCCGCGAGCTCGCGCGCAGCCGGGAGCGAGAGGTCGAGCGAGCCGCTCGCGAGCGGCAACGTCGCAACGAAGCGCGAGGTCGCTGACCGAGCGAGACTCTGACGATCGGTACTACCGCGATGACCGGGCTGGGGCCCGGTCATCGGTCTGTCTGGGACATGACAGCCTTGCTGAGGCCTACTGGTCGCGGTCGAAGGCAGGGGTTCGACCGGCTGGCTGTCCGCGGCGCGATGGTCGGTGCGAGCATCCCGACCTGATGATGGGTCCCTAAGAGCCGCTCGACCGAGTGGCGGGAAGGAGGACCCGAGATGCACCCGCTGACACTGGAGACACTGGCGTCGTCCCACCAGGCAGACCTGCTCGCAGAGGCGGCCAACGATCGCCTGGCGACGTCAGCTCACGCAACCCGTCAAAGCGGTCACTCGCCGGCTCGCCTTCTGCGAGTGCGGCACGGACTGGCCACCACGTTGGCCGCTGCGGCGCTGATCATCGCTCTCAGCTTGAGCTGAGGCGCGAGGTTCAGGCCGCGTCGTCGTGCGAGACGGCGCCACTCCTCTCATCGGAGGAGACTTCATCCGGCTGGCCGGGCGCCGCTCGGCGGTCGGGGGTCGAGCGCAGGTCGGCGGCCACCCGCTCGCTGCGCGCGGCGACCTTCTGACCGACCGAGTCGGTCATCTGGGCGGCCCGGTGAGCGATGGGACCGGCCTTCATCGCGGCGGTCGAGGCGAGCTCGGCGGCCTTGGCCGCGACCTCCCGCAGAGCCGGCGAGGCCTGGGTAGCAAGGGCATCGATCATCTGCTGCAGTTGCGTGACCATCTGGTGGGCGTCCGGTCCCCGGCGCGCAGAGCCGGCGGCATCACCCTCGGTCCCCGGCGAGCCGGCGGAGCTATCGTTGGGCGAGCTATCGTCCGGCGCCGGGCTATCGTCCGGGCCGGGCAGCTCGATGGTGTCGCCCGGATCCGCGGCCGGTGCCGCGTCGGTCGGGTTCATGCTGTCATCCGTCTCTGGGTTGCTGCTTCGCTGTTGGTCCATGGCAAGGCCTCCTTCAGACGATGCTACTCCGACCCTCGCCGGGGCGCGTCGATCAGTGCCGGAAGTGGCGCCGGCCGGTGAGCAGCATCGTGCCGCCACATGCCTCGACCGCCGCGATGACCTCAGCGTCGCGCTTGGAGCCGCCTGGTTGCACGAAGGCCCTGACACCCGCCTCGAGGCAGGCCCGGACGCCATCGGCGAACGGGAAGAAGGCATCGGAGGCACACGCCGCGCCGGCTGCACGGTCGGCCGCCTTCGCCACCGCCAGACGGGCACTGTCGAGGCGACTCATCTGGCCGGCACCGACGCCCACCACGGAGCTGTCGCGCGTGAGCACGATGGCGTTGGAGGAGACGTGTCGGGACACGCGCCACGCCAGGTCCAGCTCGGCCACCTCCGTCTCGGTCGGGGCTCTGGTGGTCGCCAGCTGCCAGCTGGCGGGCTCATCCGGCGACCCGAGTCGGTCGGCCTCCGTGGCCAACACTGCGCCACCCGCCGAGCGCAGTTCGAGCGCCGGCAACGCTGCCTTCATGAGGGTCGGGTCGGTCAGCAGTCGAAAGCCGCGCTTCAGGCCGAGTATCTGTCGGGCACGTTCATGGAAGTCCTCCGCCACCAGCACCTCCAGGAAGGTCCGCGAGATGCGCTCGGCGAGATGGACATCGACCTTGCCGCGCAGGGCGGCCACGCCACCGAAAGCGCTGACCGGATCACCCGCCAGGGCAGCATCCCAGGCGGTCGCGAGGTCGGTCGCTTCCGCCGCGCCGCATGGGTTGCCATGCTTGACGATGACGGCCGCCGGGCCGCGCAGATCGCGACAGATGCCCGCCGCCGCGGAGACATCGAGCAGGTTGTTGTAAGAAAGGTCGCCGTCGGCTGACCAACCATCCGAGGCCGCCACGGATGCCAGGGTCGATGGGCCTGCTGCGTGACGGTACAGGGCCGCCCGCTGGTGTGGGTTCTCCCCATAGCGAAGGGTCCGCACGCGTTCGAGGCGCAGGTCCATGACCACCGGCAGAGTCTCGCCCTGTGCCTCTTCCTCCGATCCGAGGAAGCGCCCCAGGGAAGTGGCGATGATCGACTCGTAGCGGGCAGTGTGAGCGAAAGCCTTCCGCGCGAGCTCACGGCGCATCGCAGCGGGGACCGACCCGTCGGCCGAAAGGGCGCTCACCGTCGGCCGGTAGTCGGCCGGGTCCGTCAGCACGGCGACCCAAGCATGGTTCTTGGCGGCCGCCCGGACCAGGGTCGGGCCACCGATATCGATCTCTTCGATGAGCTCGGGCAGGGTCACTCCCGGGCGCCGAGCAGCATCCTCGAACGGGTACAGGTTGACCACCACCAACTGGAACGGATCGATCCCCGAGTCGGCCAGCGCAGCGCGATGGGTCGGCTTGCCCAGGTCGGCCAGCACGCCGGCTGCGATGCGTGGATGGAGCGTCTTGACGCGACCGTCGAGCATCTCCGGGGTCCCGGTCACCGTCGCTACGTCGGTCACGTCAAGACCAGCCTCGCGCAGGGCGCGGGCTGTGCCGCCGGTGGAGACCAGCTCGAAACCGAACTCGGCCAGGGCTTGCCCCAGATCGGTCAGCCCGTGCTTGTCCGAGACGCTCAACAGGGCGCGCTTGGGCGGTCCCGCCGGAGTGCCATCGCGGAGGCGAGCAGCGACCACCCTGGGCAGCAGCGTGTGCTCGACCGCATGCAGTCGAGCCAGCAGGCTTGCCCGGTCATCGCTCGATGCGATGGGTATGGCGTCCTGGGCCAGGATGGTGCCACCGTCCAGCGTCTCGTCGACCAGGTGGATGGTGACCCCAGTGACGCGGACCCCGGCGCGCAGGGCCTCGCCCACGGCGTCAGGACCCGGGAATGACGGCAGCAGGCTGGGGTGGACGTTGATCATCAGGCCGGGGAAGCGAGACAGCGTCGTCGGCCCTATGAGCCGCTTGAAGCCGGCCAGTACGACCAGGTCCGCTCGTGCCGCCAGCAACCCTTCGGCCATCGCCGAATCCCAGGCCTGACGGGTCGGTTGGTCGCGCGGGTCAAGCATGAGCGTCGCGATGCCCGCTGCCGCCGCCCGCGCCAGGGCCGGGCACGGTCGGTCGGCGAGGACCAGGACGATCGCCCCGCCGAGGGCGCCGCGCCGCTCGGCGCGTATCAGCGCCGCGAGGTTGGTCCCCTCCCCCGACACACAGACCGCGATGCGCTTCACGCCGTCTCGATGTAGCGCGACGGGCCCGTCTCGGTGGCGGCCACCACCTGACCGATCGGCCACGCCTGGACGCCGCGCGCCTCGAGCAGCGTGAGGACCGACCTGGCGGCATCCGGTTCGACCACGACGGCCATCCCGATACCGGCGTTGAAGGTGGCTCGAAGCTCCGGCCCGGCCATGCCGGCAGCCCGACGTACCAGCTCGATGACCGGCGGCACGGGCCACGTTCCGGGCGTGACGGTTATGCCCAGGCTGGGCATCACCGACCGGGGCAGATTGCCGGCCAGGCCACCACCCGTCACGTGGGCCAACCCGCCGATGCGGAAGCCATCCTCGCGGGCATGTCCCAGGAGGGCCAGGATGTGCGCCGCATAGATGCGCGTGGCGGTGAGCAGGGCCTCGCCCAGGTCCAGGCCAGGGCCGACCGGCTGACCTAGTCGGAGGCTGCGCTCGACGAGCATCGCGCGCACCAGCGAGTACCCATTGGCATGGAGGCCCGACGAGGCCAGCCCGAGCACGATGTCGCGCTCGCGGGCCGCCCTGCCATCGATGAGCTCGGCCCGCTCGACTACCCCGGCCGCGAAGCCCGCCAGATCGAAGGCATCCTCCGCCATCAGCCCGGGGTGCTCGGCGGTCTCACCGCCGACCAATTCGCATCCGACCGACGCGCAGGCGCGCGAGATCCCCGCGACCACTTCTGCCACGGCTTCCGGCACCACCCGCCCGACCGCCAGGTAGTCCAGGAACCAGAGCGGTCGCGCCCCATGACAGACCAGGTCGTCCACGCACATCGCGACCAGGTCCGCGCCGATGGTGTCGCGGCGGCCGAGCAGCCGGGCGATCTCCGTCTTGGTTCCGACCCCGTCGGTGGCCGTGACCAGGAGCGGCTCGCGAAGGCCGGTCGGCAGCGGGACGGCGGCGGCGAACCCGCCCAGCGCACCAAGCACGTCGCTGCTACCAGCCAGCCGCGCCTTGATCAGCTCGACCGCCCGATCGCCGGCGGCGACATCGACGCCGGCGCGGGCATAGGACCGGCCCGGGTCCGGCGTCGACCCTGACGCAACGAAAGCCTGCCGGCTGCTCAGCGGCGCGCCAGATGACTTCGCCGTCAGCCGGCCACCCCCGTCCCCTCCAGGATGGACTTGCGGTCGCCTGGGTCGTACGGGACAGGTATCGGGTAGCGTCCGTCGAAGCAGGCGAAGCAGAAGCGCTCGCGAGGCAGGCCGATACCCGACAGCACCCCGCCGATGGACAGATAGGCGAGTGAATCGGCACCCAGGAAGTCGCGGATGCCCTCGCGGTCCAGCCGCGACGCGATCAGCTCGGTCTCGATCTGGGTATCGATACCGTAGAAGCACGGATGGTGGATGGGCGGTGCGCTGATGCGCAGGTGTACCTCCATCGCCCCGGCTCGGCGCAGCATCTCCACGATGCGCCGGGTGGTGGTCCCGCGCACGATCGAATCGTCGACCACGACCAACCTGCGCCCGCGCACCTGGTCAGGCAGGGGGTTCAGCTTCACGGTCACGCCTCGCTGGCGGAGCGCCTGGCTGGGCTGGATGAAGGTCCGGCCGGCGTACCTGTTCTTGATCATCCCCTCGCGGAAGGGGATGCCACTCGCCTCAGCGTAGCCGGCCGCTGCGGCCGCGCCAGTATCGGGCACCGGCATCACCAGGTCGGCGTCGGCCGGAGCCTCCCGCGCCAGCTCCTCGCCCATCCGCCGGCGCACCTCGTAGAGGTTGCGACCCAGCATGTAGGAATCGGGTCGAGCGAAATAGATCAGCTCGAATACGCACAGCTGTTCGCGACCCTCAGCGAAGCGGACCGACCGCGGACCCGCCGAATCGCCCAGAACCACCATCTCGCCCGGCTCTACATCTCGCACGTAGGTGCCACCCAGCACCTCGATGGCACAGGTCTCGGAGGCGAGCACCCAGCCCTGAGTCTCACCTGGCTCGGACGAGGGCAGTCGACCGAGCACCAGCGGACGGATGCCGAAAGGGTCGCGGATGCCGGCCAGCCGCGTGCCATCCATGGCCACCAGGGAATACGCACCCGAGACCCTCGGCAGCAGCCCCATCAGCGCCTCGACCAGATCTGCCCCCGGCTCGTCGGCCAGGAGCGCCGTGAGCAGGTCCGTATCGGAGGTCCCGACCAGGCGGTCGCGCCCACCGGCGAGTCCGTCCAGCAGCTGACGGGTGTTGACCAGATTGCCGTTATGGCCGAGTGCGACCGCTCGGCGTGGCCCGATCCGGAAGCTGGGCTGGCTGTTCTCCCAGACCGTCGCGCCGGTCGTCGAGTAGCGACAGTGGGCGATGGCGCGATCGCCCCGCAGCGACGGCAGGCGTCGGTCGTCGAGGACCTGGGCGACCATGCCCAGATCCTTGTAGACCATGACGTCCGTTCCCTCGCCGACCGCCAGCCCGGCCGACTCCTGACCACGATGCTGCAACGCGAACAGCGCCAGCGCGGCAAGTGGTGCCGCCTCCTGCCCAGGCGCATAGACCCCGACCACGCCACACATCCGCTAAGGGTCCAGTCCCAGGGCCCGGGGGAGGCCCCGCTGCCAGGCCCCGCGGAGGTCAGCGAGGGCCAGGTCCACGTCATCGGCCGCGCTCACGCCCCGGTCTTCTAACGGACCAGTCGACCCTGCTCGTGCCAGGCGGATGTGCAGCCGCTCTCCGCCGACTTGACCGATGAGCGTGACTGGCACGCCCGACTCAGCGGCGAGTCCTTGCAGCCTGGGCCACAGACTCCGAGCGGTCGACACGACGACGCGGCCCGGCCCTTCGCCGAAGAGCTCCACGGCCGGCGCGCTCCGGACCGACAACCGGACCGAGGCTCCAAGACCGCCCCAGATAGCGCATTCGGCGAGACATGTGGCCAGCCCACCAGTGCTCACATCGTGGGCCGAGTGGAGGATGGTGCGGGCAGCCCCGAGGGCCAGCATCCGGCCGAGTGCCAGCTCGTGCTGGAGGTCGACCAGCGGTGGCTCATCGTCGGGCGCTTGACCAGCATGCTGAGCGTAGATCGAGCCGCCCATGCCGGGCACCGTCCGACCGAGCAAGGCCACGACGTCGCCGGCCTGCGTGAACGCCGGCCCGACCAACATCGCGATGTCATCGATCGATCCGACCACACCGACCTGAGTGGTCGGCGCGATGGGGCCGTCGACCGATTCGTTGTACAGGCTGACGTTGCCGCCAGTGACCGGTAGGCCCAGCGCTCGACATGCATCGCCCAGCCCGCGGACGGCTTCGGCGAGCTGCCAGAACGCCTCTGGCCGGCCGGGATCAGCGAAATTCAAGCAGTCGGTCACGCCCAGCGGCCGGGCACCCGTGACCGCCACGTTGCGTACGCATTCGGCCACCGCCGTTACGGCACCGAGGTAGGGATCGATGAGACCGACGTACGGACTCGAGTCGGTGGCCATGACCAGCGCCCTGGTGGTGCCCTTGATGCGCATCACCGCGGCACCGTGCGCTCCGCCGGTGACGGTGTCCGATCCGACCGTTTCGTCATACCGGCCGGTGATCCACGCCCGACTCGCCACGTTGGCATCGCCCATCAGCTCGATGAGCACGGCTCCCGGATCCATGCCGCGCTCCGGAAACCCGTCGGGTGTGAGCTCGAGGAGACCTCGCGACGGAGCGCGCGGCCGGTGGCTCGGCGGACGCGCCTCCCGCTGGTACTCGATCGCGTCGCTGGTAAGGGCCTGGGCGGGGATACGGGCGATGGCCACGCCCGCCGATCGGACCGTGACGTCGCCATCGTCGGTCACCCGGCCGACGACCGCTGCCGGGAGGCCCCATCGGGCGCAGATGCCAAGCATGGCCGGCACGGCGGCGGGGCGGACCACGGCCAGCATCCGCTCCTGTGATTCGCTGATCATGACCTCGAACGGCGCCATCCCTTCCTCGCGGCGGGGGACATCGTCCAGTTCGATGAGCATGCCCGTCCCGGCCCGATCGGCCATCTCTGACGCAGCGCAGGTCAAGCCGGCCGCACCCAGGTCCGACAGGCCCTCGACCAGACCCGCTTCGATGACTTCCAGACAGGCCTCGATGAGCAACTTTTCGGCGAACGGATCACCGATCTGGACGCTTGGTCGCTTGCTGCCCTGCTCTGGGCCGAAGGTCGCGCTGGCCAGCACCGACGCCCCGCCGATGCCGTCGCGGCCGGTGGTCGAGCCAAACAGGATGACCGCGTTACCAGGTCCCGGAGCTACCGACCGGGTCAGCCGCCGCTCATCGAGGATGCCCACCGCCATCACGTTGACGAGCGGATTCCGCGCGAAGCTGTCGTGAAAGGCCAGCTCGCCACCGACGGTCGGCACGCCCACGCAGTTGCCGTAGCCGCCGATACCGGCCACCACGCCGCGTACCAGGTGGCGTGTGCGCACGGATGCCGGAGGGCCGAACTTGAGTGCGTCCAGGAGCGCGATGGGCCGGGCACCCATGGTGAAGATGTCGCGCAGGATGCCGCCCACGCCGGTGGCTGCTCCCTGATAGGGCTCGACGGCGCTCGGATGGTTGTGCGATTCGAGCTTGAACGCGACGGCCATGCCATCGCCGATGCTGACCACACCGGCGTTCTCGCCCGGGCCGGCGACCACGCCAGCGCCCGCGGTCGGCAGCGTCCGGAGGAGCGCTCGGGAGCTCTTGTAGGAGCAGTGCTCGCTCCACATCACGCTGAACATGGCCAGTTCCAGATCGTTGGGCTGCCTTTGTAGCCGCGTCACGACCTGTTCAAGCTCGTGGTCGGTCAGTCCCAGGGCGCGGTGCAGCACTGCGCTGGGGTGCAGCGCCGGGCTCTCCGCCAGCGTCACGCCGGCACTGCCACGGCCGCCGCCGCGCTGGCGACCAGGGATCGCAACAGCAGCAGACCGTCGTCGGAGCCCAGCACGGCCTCAGAGGCGCGCTCCGGGTGGGGCATCAGTCCACACACGTTGCCTGCCTGGTCGATGACGCCCGCGATATCGTGAGCCGAGCCATTCGGATTGCCCTCTGGCGAGTCATAACGGAACAGCACGCCGCGGCGCTCCTCCAGCGAGCGCAGGTCGGCCGCCGGCAGGACATAGCAGCCTTCACCATGGGCGACCGGCATGCGCAGCGTCATCCCATCGGGCACGGCCGACGTGAACGGCGTGTCCCGGCGCTCGACGCGCAGACGTATCCAGCGGTGCTCGAACCGAAGTGATGCGTTGCGCACCAATGCGCCAGGCACGAGACCGGCCTCGGCCAGGATCTGGAAGCCATTGCAGATGCCGAGCACCAGGCCTCCCCTGGCGGCGTGATCGGACACCGCGCCCATGATGGGGCTGAAACGGGCCAGCGCACCGGCCCGCAGGTAGTCGCCGTAGGCGAACCCACCGGGCAGGATCAAGGCGTCTGCGCCATGCAGGTCGGTCTGCTCATGCCACAGGGACAGCGCCTCGGCGCCTGCCAAGCGCGCGGCGTGCAGGGCGTCCCGATCGCAATTGGAACCCGGGAACACCACCACGCCGACCTTCAAACGATGGCCTCCGCCGTCCATGCCTCGATGAGCGGGTTGGCCAGCAGGTCATCGGCCAATCGTTCCACGATCGTCCGGGCGCCACTCTCGGTCGCCGCCTCGACCGTGAGTTCGACACGCCGCCCGATCCGTACCGAGCTCACCGAGTCCACGCCCAGATAGGGCAAGGAGCCCTCCACCGCTCGTCCCTGCGGATCGAGGATGCCCGGTTTGGGCATCACCGAGACGCAGAAGCGGAACTCCGCCATCAGGCCAGCTCGTCCGCTGCGAGGTAGTGGTCGAAGGAGCCACCGGTGATGCGCTCGAAGGCCTCGACATAGCGAAGCTGGGTACCGGCTACCACGTCGGCCGGCAACTCCGGACCCGGCGGCGTCTTGTCCCAGGGTTGCTGCTCCAGCCAATCCCGCACGAACTGCTTGTCGTAGGACCCCTGGGGGCGGCCCGGTCCGAATGCGTCGGCGTCCCAGAAACGGCTCGAATCGGGTGTCAGGACCTCGTCGATGAGCAGGAGCTCACCATCGGCCAGGCCGAACTCGAACTTCGTGTCGGCCAGGATGATGCCGGCCCGCTCGGCCCGAGCGGCACCGAAGCGATACAGGGCCAGGGCTATCGACCTGATCTGTTCGGCCAAGTCCTGACCGACGAGTCGGACCACCTCCTCGGATCCGATGTTCTGATCGTGACCCTGTTGTGCCTTGGTCGAGGGCGTGAACAGCGGCTCACGGAATCGCTCGCTCTCCTGGAGCCCCGGTGGGAGCGCGATGCCAGACACCGCGCCAGTCCGCTGGTAGTCCTGCCAGGCGCTGCCGGCAAGGTAACCGCGCACGATGACCTCGACCGGCAGCGGCTCGGCGCGCCGGCAGACCATCAGCCGACCGCGCATGTCACTCGCGGCCAGGGGGTCGCTGCCTGAAGCTGGAAGATCGGTCGCGAGCAGGTGGTTGGGCACGAGGTGGGCGGTCTCTCGGAACCAGTAACGGGACAGGCCGGTCAGGACCCGCCCCTTGTCCGGTATAGGTGTCGGCAGCACCACGTCGAAGGCGCTGATGCGGTCGGATGCGACCAGCAGCAGGCGCTGCGTATCCAGCTCGTACAGATCCCGGACCTTGCCGGAGCGCATGAACCGTGTATCGCTGCGCACAGCCCGGTCAGCCAAGGTCGAGCGCCACCTGGTGGCTTCCGGCCAGCACATGGTGCTCCTCGTCGAGCTGGCCCAGCCGGTCGATGATGACGTCCACATGGCGCAGGCTCCAGTCATCGTCGAAGCACGCCGCCAGCGCTTCGGGACCCAGCACGCCGGTCACGTCAGGGTCTTCGCTGACGATGTCGTGGAACTGGCGGCGCCCGTCGGCGGCGCGCAGCGCGTCCCGCTGGACCACCTCATAGGCGACCTCGCGGGTCGATCCACCGGCCGCCACCAGCGCACTCAACAACCGGCCGCTGGCGTGCAGTCCGAGACCTGCCGCCATGTTCTCGCGCATCCGGTCGGGCCGCACGATCATCCCGTCGACGAGCCCCTGGAAGCGGACGACGGCATAGTGCAGCAGGATGGTCGCACCGGGCAGGGCCACACGCTCCACTGATGAGTGGCTGATGTCACGCTCGTGCCATAGCGCTTGGTCCTCCATCCCTGCGTGGGCGAACCCGCGCAGCAGGCGCGCGAGCCCGGCCAGGCGCTCAGCCAGGATCGGGTTGCGCTTATGGGGCATCGCGCTGGATCCTTTCTGACCGGTTCGGAACGGCTCCTGGAGCTCGCCGATCTCGGTGTGCTGCAGATTGCGGATCTCGGTCGCGAAGCGCTCGATGGAGCCGCCGGTGATGGCCAGCGCAGCCAGGAATGCCGCGTGGCGGTCGCGCTGGACGATCTGTGTGCTCACCTGATCGGCGCACAGGCCGAGCTCGGCGAGTGCGTCGGCCTCGATGCCGGGATCCGACTGCGAGTACGTGCCGACCGCACCGCTGATCTTGCCGGTCGCGAGGTCGTCGGCTGTGGCGTCGAGTCGACGGCGGTCGCGGTGCAGCTCGAACGCCCACGAGGCCAGCTTCAGACCAAGCGTGATGGGCTCCGCGTGCACCGAATGGGTGCGGCCCATCATCACCGTCCGAGCATGCTCACGGGCACGATCAGCCAGCGTCGCGATGAGGCTGTCAAGGCTCGTCACGAGCAGGTCCGCCGCGGCGCGGCACTGGAGTGCCAGAGCGGTGTCGACCACATCGCTGCTGGTCAGACCGAGATGAAGCCACCGCCCGTGCTCGCCGACGGTCTCGGCGAGCTGGCTGACGAAAGCGATGACGTCATGCTCGGTGGTCGCCTCCAGCTCCAAGATGCGATCGACGTCTACTCGAGCACTCGACGCGATGGCTGCCACCGCATCCCGCGGTACCAGACCGCGCTCGGCCTGAGCGTGCAGGACGGCGACCTCCACTCGGAGCATCTGCTCGAAGCGAGCCTCATCGGTCCAGATGGCGGCCATCTCAGGCAAGGTGTACCGGGCGATCATGCCGGGCCGCTTCGCTCAGCCACGGCCATCACGCGGGCGCTGCCGACAGGGCAGCCGAGCGACCGATGTCGCGGCGAAAGTGGCGCCCGGCGAAGGCGATCCGCTCGGCGGTCCGGTAGGCGACGTCGGCCGCTTCGGTGACATCGGCTCCGGTGCCGACGGCGGTCGCGACACGACCGCCGGCCGTCTCGAGACCACCCGTGGGGGAGCGGCGCACTCCGGACCAGAACACCGTACCGGGCGTGTCCTCGTCGGCGATGGCGTCGCCGCGCCGCGCCGCGACCGGATAGCCGGCCGCGGTCAGCACCACGCCGACCGCCGCACCTGTTGTCGCCACCGTGCCTGAGCCCAGGCTACCCGTCGCCGTGGCGAGGAGCAGCGGTCCCAACCGCCCAGCCAGGCGTGGCAGCATCACCTGTGTCTCCGGGTCTCCCAAGCGGACGTTGCACTCGAGCAGGTACGGACCCTCATCGGTCAGCATCAGACCGGCGTAGAGCGCGCCCCGGTAACTCACGCCACGCCTGGCCAGTTCGGCCAGGAGCGGCTCGTGAAAGCTGCGCACCAGTGCGTCAGCGTCCAGAGCGGTCACTCCTTCGACCGGTGAGAAGGCACCCATGCCACCGGTGTTGGGGCCGCTGTCACCGTCGCCGAGGCGCTTGTGATCTCGCGCTGCAGGCAATCGGGCGATGCCACGACCGTCGGTCAGACAGACGAGGCTGAGCTCATGACCGACCAGCACCCGTTCGATGACTAACCGCGCGCCAGCAGGACCGAAGACGCCGGCCACCATGGCGTCGTGGATGGCGGCCCGTGCTTCCGTGGCGGTGCCGCAGATGGAGACACCCTTCCCGGC
>JACCYW010000149.1 GCA_013696275.1 Chloroflexota bacterium
GTCGACGACACGGCCCGTTCGAGGGCGTTGCCGGCGGAGCCGAAGACGTCGGTCATCGAGCGAACGCTGTCGGTTAGCACTGACATGGGATGGCTGAGGAACGGTCGGAAGCCGCCGGGTCGGAACGTGACGCCGACCACTCGCCCCTGACCTTCCAGCCGATGCGAGGTCTGCCCGGTGATCACCCCGTGCACGGATGCTCCACCGGCCTCGAAGCACACGTTCGCCACGGGTTGCGGAAGGACTTGTTGGACGTACGGCTCGCAGCCGCGGAGGTCCCAGTCCGCCACCCAGTAGCGCTCGACCAGGCGAGCGACGCATGGCGAAGGCGCGAAGGTCCTCAGCCTGAACCGGCGGAGCCCTGCCTCCGGATGCAGGATGCCCCGCGTGTCCGGACCGACGGGCGTGAGCACGCATCAAGTCTAGCGTCGGCCGCTCGTGTGCAAGCCGAGCGCTCAGGTGATCTTACGTCGCGTTTCTTCAAGACCCCGTCACCGGCTGTGCCTAGCCTCGGGGTAAGTCCGGAGCGGCGCCCCATCAGGACCGGGTGCGCATGGATCCCGACATCGCTAGGAGGACTCGACGATGGATGCGGTCGCTCAGATCACTTCGGTCACGCTGGCGTGCGCGGATCCACAGCCGCTGGCAGCATTCTACGGAGCTGTGACCGGCTGGAAGGCGATCTACAGCGGCGACGATGCCGTGTTCCTGGCCGGTCAGGGCGATGTGCGCCTGGGCTGTGAGCGGGTCGTGGACTTCCAAGCCCCTCCCTGGGATCGCCACGTCCAGCCGCGGCTGCGACTGGATCTGGCCGTTGATGACCTGGCCGAGGCGGAACGACGGCTCGTGGAGCTCGGTGCCAGCAGACCCGGCCACGACCTCGACAACGACCTGTGGATCTTCCTGGCTGACCCGGTCGGCCACCCCCTGTGCCTCACAGTCGTGTCGTGAGACGTGACTGGTGGCTGCACCGCGAGGGTCTCGGTCTGGGCTAGTGCCTGGGCCGTGCGATAATCGCCGGCAGGTGCGAGAGCGGCACGCGCGGGCTCGATCGGGAGAGGACCCCGGGGCCAGCCCGCCACCCTTGGCGCACGCGCAAGGCCTGAGGTCACCACCACATGGATATCGATACATCGACCTGGGTCACCAAGACGGGCTTGGCCCAGATGCTCAAGGGCGGCGTCATCATGGACGTGGTCACGGCCGACCAGGCGCGCATCGCTGAGGATGCCGGCGCCGTCGCGGTCATGGCCCTGGAACGCGTCCCGGCGGACATCCGGGCATCGGGCGGGGTGGCCCGCATGAGTGACCCCCTGCTCATCACCCAGATCATGGATGCGGTGACCATCCCGGTGATGGCCAAGGCGCGCATCGGACACTTCGTGGAGGCGCAGGTACTGGAAGCACTGGGCGTCGACTACATCGACGAATCAGAGGTGCTCACGCCGGCCGACGAGGAGCATCACATCGACAAGCACGCCTTCAAGGTCCCATTCGTGTGCGGCTGTCGCGACCTTGGTGAGGCACTCCGGCGGATCTCGGAGGGGGCGGCCATGATCCGCACCAAGGGCGAGGCAGGGACGGGCAACATCGTCGAGGCGGTGCGCCAGCTGCGTGCCGTGACCGGGCAGATCAGAAGGCTCAGCACCATGCGTGAGGACGAGCTGTTCGTGGCTGCCAAGGAGCTCCAGGCTCCCCTTGAGCTGGTCCAGCAGGTGGCTCGCGATGGCAAGCTGCCGGTGGTCGACTTCGTGGCCGGCGGCATCTCGACGCCGTCGGATGCTGCGCTCGTGATGCAGCTGGGAGCGGAGGGCGTCTTTGTCGGTTCGGGCATCTTCAAGAGCGAGGATCCCGCCCGCATGGCTGATGCGGTCGTCCAGGCGACGACCCACTTCGACGACGCGAAGATCATCGCTGACGTATCCAAGGGCCTGGGCGCGCCGATGCGCGGCCTGGAGTCGACCGCTATCCCGGTGGCCGAGCGCCTGGCGGTCCGCGGCTGGTAGAGGACTCGGTCGGCGCACGCGAGCGGTCGGAGATCGGTCGGCCGTCGCCATGAGGGTCGGCGTACTGGCGCTCCAGGGCGCCTTTCGCGAGCACCTGGACCTCCTCGGCCGGCTGGGGGTCAGTGCTGTCGCGGTCCGGCTGCCGGAGCACCTGGCCGGCCTCAGCGCATTGGTGCTGCCCGGCGGCGAGAGCACCACGATGCGCAAGCTCATCGACCGATGGGGCCTGCGCGACCCGATCCTGGACCTGGCCCGGGCCGGAGCGCCGATCTTCGGGACCTGCGCCGGGATGATCCTGCTGGCCAGGGACATCTCGGATGGCGATGAGCCGGTCCTGCCGCTCCTGGATATCACGGTCAAGCGCAACGCTTTCGGCCGACAGCTGGATTCGTTCGAAGCGGACATGGCAGTGCCGGTCCTCGGGACGAGCGCGGTGCACGGGGTCTTCATCCGGGCCCCGGTCATCGAGCGGGTAGGCGCGCGGGTCGATGTCTTGGCTACGCTGGACGATGACCGTGTGGTGGCCGTGAGAGAGGGCAATGTGCTGGCCACAGCGTTCCACCCGGAGCTGGCTTCGGAGACGCGCTTCCATCGCCTCGTCGCGACGATGGCCTCGGCGTTCGCCGAGCCCGGCGAAGGAACGAGCCGCAAGCGCCATCCCACCAGACGAGCCGCGCGATGAGCGTCCGCGGCGGCCGTGTCCGCATGGCGCGGCTGACCGATCTGGCCGCTCTGGGCGAGCTGTCACGGCTGAGCCATGCACCGGCCGATGGCCGGTCATCGGCGGACCGATCGGTCAGGGTCAGATCGCTTGGCCTGCCGGTCAGCGTCAGTGCCGTGAGTGCCTTCAGCCTCTTCCGTATGCCCCTCGGCGCGTTCCAGCCGCACGACCCGCTGTACGTCTTCGAGGAGGGCCGCCGGCTGTCAGGGCTGGCACGTGTAGAGCGCGAAGGCTCGCGCGACGAGTGGACCATCGTGGAGCTGGACGCGGTGGACCATGGCGATGCCGGCGATATCCGCCTGCGGCTCGTGCAACACCTCCTGCGCGACGGCGGCAAGCGCGGCGCGTCGCGGGTGCATGTGGCATGCGCCGATGAGGGTGGCAATGTGGAGCTCTTCATGCAGGCCGGCTTCGCCCGCTACGGCGAGGAACGCATCCTCTTCCGTCCGGCCGACGCGCCCCTGCCGGAGATGCCCGACGGGTCGGCGGTACGGACGGCCATGATGCGGCCGGCCGACCCGTTGGACGCCCTTGCGCTGAGCCGGCTGTATCTGGTCGCGACACCGGCGCCGGTGGCTCGGCTCGAGGGCTACCGGCTGCCCGACTGGGAGCGCCAGGGATCCCACTGGCGCGTCCCCCGCTCGGCCCTCACGCCGATCCTCCGTTTCGCGGATGTGGAGGCTTTCGTCGAGCTGTGTCCGCCGCCGGCGACGGACGAGTTGGCCGCGTTCATCCAGGTCGGCGTGGCGAAGGAGGATCAGCCCCACTACCTGCGCGTCATCTGTCGACCGGACCACGATCCGACGGCCCTCATCGAGTTCGGGCTGGCCATCGTCGGCGAGCGCAGCGCGAGCGGCTCCTCGCGCCGTGACAGCCATCAGCACGGCCACCAGCACGGCATCCTGAGCGTGGTCCGGACCTATGAATCGCCGCTTGACAACAGATTGGAGGAGTGTGGCTTCGGCCACCTTGCGGACGTCTCGCTGCTTATGCGCGAGACTCTTGTGCGTGTCGCTGAACCAGCCCTCGTTCCCGCCGTCCGCTGAGGTGACCAGGTGACCATGACCGATCCGACCTCTGACACGACCGGCGCCGCCCACGGCAACGCGGACGATGTGCGCCAACTGCTCGGCGCTCTGCCGCCCGAGATACAGGACCGTGTCCGAGCGCTGCCCGCGGCGAGCGACGTCATCGAGGTCGTCATGGACCTGGGCCGCCGTCCAGAGGCGCGCTTCGGCGGCGGTGGGGAAGAGATCCTGCTGGAGCGCGAGATCGACGGGGCCGATCTCCAGTACGTCGTGGACCATATCGGCTCGTTCGGCGAAGACAACCGGGCGGGCATCGAGCGGACCCTTCACCGCATCAGCGCGATACGCAATAGAAGCGGCAAGATCGTCGGTCTCACGGTGCGCATCGGGCGCGCCGTCTTCGGCACCATCGAGATAATCGACGACCTGGTCGAGTCGGGCCGCTCCATCCTCATCATGGGCCGCCCGGGCATCGGCAAGACGACGATGCTGCGCGAGGCGGCGCGCGTGCTGGCGGATGATCTGGACAAGCGGGTCGTGGTCGTCGACACGTCCAACGAGATCGCCGGCGACGGTGACATCCCACACCCCGGCATCGGCCGCGCCCGCCGCATGCAGGTGCGCACGCCCGACCTCCAGCACAGCGTGATGATCGAGGCGGTGGAGAACCACATGCCGGAGGTCATCGTCATCGACGAGATCGGCACGGAGCTGGAGGCCCACGCCGCGCGGACCATCGCCGAGCGCGGTGTCCAGCTCATCGGTACGGCGCACGGGAACAACCTGGACAACCTGATGCTCAACCCGACCCTGTCCGACCTCATCGGCGGCATCCAGAGCGTGACCCTGGGCGATGAAGAGGCACGCCGGCGCAGGACCCAGAAGAGCGTCCTGGAGCGCAAGGCCCCGCCCACCTTCGATGTCGTCGTGGAGATCCAGGATCGGCACCGTGTGACCGTCCACAGCGATGTCGCCGAGACGGTCGATGCGCTGCTTCGGGGTGACCCGATGGCGCCGGAGCTGCGCTGGCGGGACGAGGGCGGGGTACACCGCTCGCAGTCGCGACCCAAGCCGGGGCCGCAAAGCCAGATGCCCGGCGAGCGCTTCGGTGGGCTGGTCGGGGGCGGCCCCGCCGGTTGGCGGTCCGGGTCCGGTTGGCGACCAGGGATGCACCTGGTCGACGGTGGGCCGCGCGAACAGGAGCGCGGATCGCGGGCGGGTCCACGCCCGGGTGCGGGCGGCGGCTGGCGTGTGGCACGCGGACGGAGCCCCAGGCCAGAGGCCAACGCTGACGAGCCCGGTCCCGGGGCATCTGTCTTCCAGGCCGGCGATATCGCTGACCGCGGTCCGCTGGAGCGCGGCACGGTCACGCTGCCCGAACCACGGGCGCGCGAGTCGCGCGAGGTCGAGCGTCAGCGGGCGTGGCGCGAGTCCGCACTTAGGGCCATCGACCGGCTGCGAGGGGAGCCCGATCCGGCCACCGACGAGACACTCGGGCAGTTCGATCTCGAAGCGACCAGCGACGTCGCCCAGGTCGAGCTGGGAGACGTGGCCGCCTTCGTGCGCTCGCTCGACGAGGGTGAGCAGGATGACGAGGGAGCGCTGACCGTACCGGGCGGCGGAGTCGCCCTGCAGACGCTGCGCATCCTGGGCTTCGGAGTGAGCCGTAAGCGGCTCGAGCAGGCCGTCCGCCAACTCTCACTGCCGGTGTTGCTGGTGCGCGACGCGGCCGAAGCGGACGCCGTCATCACACTGCGCAACCACTACCGCCAGAAGGCGCCCGCGCTGCGCGAAGCGGAGGACCGCGGGCTGCCGATATACGTGCTGAAGTCGAATACGACGCTTCAGATCGAGGCTCTGCTGACCTCCATCTTCGCACTGGAAAGCGATCCTGACGAAGCTGCTCTGCGCGAGATGGAGGAAGCCATCGGCATCGTTCGCGAGGCTGCTCGACCGGTCGAGCTATCGCCCCAGAACGCATACATCAGGCGGCTGCAGCACCAGGCGGCGGAGCGCGCCAATCTGGTCTCCCGATCACGCGGCCGGGAGCCCTATCGTCGCGTGCGCGTCTATCCCGATCGGGTACGTGCCTGGCGCTGAGTCGCCGCGCGCAGCCCGGCCACGCGACCGATCATCGCATCGACGTCACGCCCGGTCGGCCCCAGCGCGTCGACCAGCGCACTGGCCACGATCACCCCGTCGGCGATAGGCGCCAGGCGTGCTACGTGGGCCGGCGTGGAGATGCCGAAGCCGACCGCGACGGGCACCGCGGTCATCGCCTTGACGCGCGCCACGAACCGTTCCACGCCCGTCGCCAGTGAGCGGCGAGCACCGGTGACCCCGGCCACCGAGACGGCGTAGAGGAAGCCACCCGTGCGCTCCGCGATAGCGGCCAGGCGGTCGGTCGAGGTCGAGGGGGTGACGAGGTAGACGATGGCCAGGCCCGCCGCGCGAGCATGCTCCTCAAGGGGCCTGCCTTCATCAGGCGTCAGATCGGCCAGGATGAGCCCGCTGGCACCCGCCTGGGCAAGTCGCTCGATGGTCGCCCAGCGGTCACCGCCCAGGACCTGATTGGCATAGCCCATGGCCACTATCGGTATGCCCGGACGGGCGGCATGGACGGCCGCGACCGTGGCCAGGGAGCGGGCCAGCGTGGCGCCGGCGTCGAGCGCGGCACGGCTCGCCTGCTGGAGTGTGGCGCCGTCAGCCAGTGGGTCGGAGAAGGGCAGGCCGATCTCCAGCAGGTCGGCGCCAGCATCGATGAGCGCGACGCAGATCGCCTCCGATGTCTCCTTGTCGGGATAGCCGCTGACAGCATATGGGATGAGCGCCGCGCGGCCGTCCCGGTCGGCACGGATGAAAGCCTGTGCGATGGTCGCCGGCCCAGCCGCGTCAGACCGAGGCATGGGCGTCAGCATCCCGCTCGGCGATGGCGGCCAGGTCCTTGTCGCCGCGCCCGGAGAGCCCCAGCAGCACGACCGCATCCTGGGGAAGGTGGGGCAGGCCCGGGCGGTCGGAGAGCCAGCCACCCAGCGCGGCGATGGCGTGGGCCGGCTCGAGGGCCGGGAGGATGCCTTCGGTCCGCGCCAGCAGGCTGACCGCCTCGACCGCCTCAGCGTCGGTCGCTGAGGCTATGCCCATCCGGCCGTCGTCGTGAAGCGCCGCCAGCTGCGGGCCGATGCCCGGGTAGTCCAGGCCGGCCGAGATGGAATGCGCCTCCGTCACCTGACCGTCAGCGTCCTGGAGCAGGTAGGAACGAGATCCGTGGAGCACGCCGGGCGCGCCACCGGCCAGCGCGGCCGCGTGCCGTCCGTGCAGCCCCTCACCGGCCGCCTCCACGCCGACCAGCATCACGCGGGGCTCGCCGATGAAGCGCGAGAAGAGGCCGATGGCATTGGAGCCGCCGCCCACGCAGGCGATGACGGCGTCGGGCAGGCGACCCTCGGCCCGCATCATCTGCACCTGTGCCTCATCTCCGATGACCCGCTGCAGGTCGCGCACCAGCACCGGGTAGGGATGGGGCCCGACGGCCGAGCCCAGCACGTAGTGCGTGGTGGCCACGTTCGTGACCCAGTCGCGCATCGCCTCGTTGATGGCGTCCTTGAGGGTCGCGCTGCCACTCGCCACCTCGCGTACCTGGGCGCCCAGGGCGTGCATCCGCAGCACGTTGGGCGCCTGGCGACGGACATCCTCGGCACCCATGTAGACCACGCACTCCAGATCCAGCAGCGCGCAGGCGGTCGCCGTGGCGACGCCGTGCTGGCCGGCACCCGTTTCGGCGATGACCCTTCGCTTGCCCAGGCGACGACCGAGCAGCGCTTGGCCCAACGCGTTGTTGATCTTGTGGGCGCCGGTGTGGGCCAGATCCTCACGCTTGAGATAGAGCCGGAGGCGCCCGGTCGAGCGGCCGGCAGCTGCCTCCAGGGCGCTCGCCAGGCGATCGGCCCGGGCGAGCGGTGTGGGACGACCGATGAGCGATCGCCCGAGTTCCGCCAGTTCGGCCCAGAAGCCGGTGTCGTGGCGGAGCGTGGCATGGGCCTCCTCCAGCTCGAGCAAGGCGGACATCAACGTCTCCGGCACGTAGCGTCCCCCGAACGAGCGCTTCGCGCCCCATCGGCCCGCGGCGTCGGGCTGCGTGAGCCCGATGTCGACCGGCTCGGGCCGAGCCGGCACGGTCGGCAGGTCCTGGCGGGCCGCTCGCGCGCGCTTGGTGAAGAGCCTGACCAGGAACGGATCCTTGAGCGGCCGCCCCTGGTCATCGCGTTGGCCGGGACGCTCCACGCCGCTGGCCACATCGACGCCGACGGCCGGCACGGCCCGCAGCGTCCCTGCTACGCCGGCCGCATCCAGGCCCCCGGCC
>JACCYW010000157.1 GCA_013696275.1 Chloroflexota bacterium
GTGCCACCCCCAGACAGGTCTTGCCGAAGGCCGTCTGCCGGTCGATGCGGCCCTCGCCACTCAGGACCAGCCCGCACTCGGCGAGCGCCTCGTCGAAGCGCGTCAGCTCCATCACCACCTCCACCCCAGGGCGAACATCGAATGACCGGAATCGATCGGCGATGGCGAGTAGGCCGAACGTCGTGCCGCCGGCCGCACCGGCCCCGCGCTCATCGCGTACGACCCTGCCACTCGCCGCCTCCAGATGGTCCGCGTAGTTCGTAAGGGCCCGATCCAACTGGCCGACCTGTTCGTCCGAAGCGCCTTTCTGGGGACCGTAGGTAGCCGCTGCCCCGAGCTCACCGAGAAGCGGGTTGGTCACATCAGAGGCGACGGTCAGGGAGACCTCGCCAAGCACCGGCGAGAGCCCAGCCAGGTCCACCGTGGCCAATGTCTCCAACGGCCCACCGCCCATCGGCAGCTCCCTACCATGCGCGTCGAGGAGGCGTGCTCCAAGGGCGCGCAGCAGGCCCGAGCCGCCGTCTGTGGTGGCACTGCCGCCAACGCCCAGGACCACGTCACGGACGCCCAGACCGATGGCCGCGGCGAGGATCAGGCCGGTCCCGAAAGTGGAGGCGGCCAACGCATCCAGACCGTTCGGTGCCAGCCGGGATAGCCCTGAAGCTGTCGCCAGTTCCACTACCGCCCGGTCCCCCTGGCGCAGGAATCGGCCACCCAGCGGCTCGCCGAGAGGATCCCGAGCGGACGCCGGCAGGGTCTGCCATCCGCCTGCTGCGGCGACCGCATCGAGCGTACCTTCGCCGCCATCAGCGATGGGCGAAAGATCCAGCTCATCGTCCGGACGGCCACGCGACCAGCCATCCGCCAGGGCCCGCGCCACCGCCACCGAGGTCAGCGAGCCCTTGAACGAGTCGGGCGCGACCAGGACCCTCACCCGACGGTCGCCGGCTCCGCGATGTGCTCCACGGAGGCGCGTCGTTGGCCGTACTCGGGGATGCGCACCATCGGTGGGCGCTCCTGGTCGGCCAGGTCGATGACCTCCAGCGAGAGCCGGTTGGGAGTGGAGCGTGGCAGCTTCATGGTCGAACCGATCTCCGGGAAGAGGCGCGCGCGATGGCGCTCCTGGACCCGCTTCAGGACGGCCTGGAGGATGACGAAACTCATCCGTGAGAGCCCCTCCAGTTCCTGGTTCCGATGGATGCGGATGTCCAGGTCTACCTGGCCCAGGCCGGCCAGACCCAGGCGGTCGGCGATGTCGATGAGGTGGCCGATCTCGACCGCATAGCCGGTGAAGAATGGGATGCGCTCCAGGTGCTCACGGCGGCCGGCGTATTCGCCGGCCAGCGGCTGTATGTAGCCCGACAGCTCCGGGAAGAAGAGGTTTATCAGCGGCCGCGCCACCAGCTCGGTGACGCGCCCTCCTCCGCCCTCCTTCAGCAAGCCGCCCTCCACGATGGGCCGTTGGTAGTACGCCTTGACATAGCCGATGCGCGGCTCGGTCAGTAGAGGTCCGAGGGTGCCGTACAGGAAGCGTGGGTGCCAGTCCACGATGTCCGTATCGGACCAGGCGACCAGGTCGCCGGTGGTGGCATAGAGGCTCTTCCAGAGCGCCTCGCCCTTGCCGCGATAGGAGCCGTAGCGAGGCAGCACGTCCGAATGGCGGACCACCCGAGCGCCTTCGGACTGGGCGATGGCGCAGGTGTCGTCCTGCGAGTCGGAGTCGATGACCACCAGCTCGTCCAGCAGCGGCACCTGCTCCATCAGCGCTCGTCGCGCTCGCCGCACGATCGGCCCGATGGTGGCGGCCTCGTCCAGGGTGGGCAGGACGGCGCTGATGGTCAGCCCCTGACGCTCCTTGAGGCGCACCAACCGAGCCAGATCGCTGAACTCGCTGTGGTGGAAGCTCGATTCAGCGAACCAGCGGTCGACACGGGCCGGGATGCTGCGACCGACCTCGGCGGCCCGATCGGCCGCCTCCAGCGTCTCGGCCTGCTTGGCGCGCTCCTCGAAGACAGAGCGAGCCGGCTGCTCGCGTGTCTTGACCACGATGACGGTCGGTCTTGCCTGCTGCGCCACGGCTTCGGGCAGGGCGCCGAAGAGGGCGCCATCGGTCGGATCGCCGGCTGCGGCGGTTGCGCCCATGACCACCAGCTGTGCGCTCTCCGCCTCGCGCACGATGGTCGCGACCACATCGTCACCCTGGGTCAGAAGCGGCCGGCCGCGCTCCGCAGCGTGGAGGTGGACGAAGGTCGCCAGGGCACGTTCGGCCTGCGAGCGCACGGTGGCATCCACGTCAGATGGCAGCACATGCAGCACCGACACCTCGGCCTCGAGACTGCGCGCCAGCGCATCCGCCACGTCCAGTGCCAGCTCGGCGTGAGGACCGCCCCGGACGGGCGTCAGGATGCGCCTGACATCGGTCACCCCGCGCTGTTTGACCACGCATATGTCACATGGGGCGTCGCGCACGACCTCGTCGATGGTCGGGCTGAACACGGATCCGGGAGCTCCGCCCCGGCCGCCGGGCCGCCCTCCCCAACCGAAGATGATCATGTCCGCCTCGTCCTCTGCGGCCAGCTCCACGATGCCCTCTGCGGCGCGCCGTCCGATGCGCACGACCGTGCGCAGATCGACCCCGGGCGGCGCGAACTCGAGCACTCGCTGAAGGAGTCGGCGTGCCTGACGGGCACGAGTCGCGCCCTCGGACAGCGCCATCCCCTCGGGCACCTCCACGATGCCCAGCGCGATGAGCGACCCGCCGTGGGCTAACAGTGCGGCGCCGATGCGGATGAGGTCGGCCGCCGTCCGTGGGTTGGCGAGCGGGATGAGGATGCGCGCTGGTGACTTGCGCCGGCTCATCGCGACATGACCGCTTGCGGCCGTGACCGGCGCGCAGCGGCACCGGTGGCCGCGTCGGCACCAGCGCGCCATCGGTCGACCAGGTAGGGCTTGGCCAGCTCGAACGCACGGGCCTGCCGCTCGACGGATAGATCGGCCTGATCGGTGGTCAGAGCCTGGGTCTCGATGATGAGCGAGGCGACTCGGCCGAAGTACAGCGGGATGAGCGAAGCGACCAGGCGCTCGAGGGGCAGCTTCTGGTCCCGCGCTGCCACGCAGCAGTCGTAGATGATGCGCGCCCATGTCTCGTCAGGGAATGAGAAGTGCGCATCCTCGGCCCTAGTCGGCGTGTCGGAACGGGTCGCTTCCTCGACGGCCGCCGCCGCGGCTTCGGCCAGGACCGTCACCGCCGACAGCTGTTCCGGCGCCAGCGCCGCCGCCCATTCCTCGCCGACCGTCAGTCGGCCCTTGGCGAACTCGTCCAGCAGGCGCCGCGTGTCCACCTGCAGCGGCGGCGGGTCGATCATCCGCTCGAACCCATAGGCCGGGATGTCGTGCGAGCCGTGGACCTCCAGCCATCGCTCGGCGTGCCGCTCGGTCAGTCGCAGGATGGTGCTGACGACCTGGCTGAACATCGGTCCCAGATCAGCGCCGGGGTCCTTGGGATCGTGAACCTTCGCGCCCAGCCGCGTCTGGCAGACGGCGAAGCCGCCGGCGATGGCCGAGGTGGTCATCCAGATGTCGATGCCGAACTTGCTCGTGTCGGCAGTCCAATCGTCCTGCGCCAGGTAGTGGCGGATGAGGTCCCCGCTGACACCGAAGTCGCCACCGATGGGCTGGCGGATGCGCAGTCCGTAGAGGGCGCGGGTGAGCGGGTAGGTCACCGTGTTGGTGATGGTGCCGTCGTACTTGTAGCGTGAGTAGAGGGGCGCGACGTAGTCGAAACCGCCTTTGAGGATAGGCCCGGCCAAGAGCTCGATCCACTCGGGCACGATCGAGCGCAGGTCACTGTCGACCACCACCAGCGCCTCTACCTCCAGCGCCCGGGCGATCTGGAAGATGGTGCGCAGGGCGGCACCCTTGCCGCCTACGCCGTCGACCTCCGGGTACGTCAGGCTGATGCGCTGCAGCCGGTTGCGTGGTCGGACCAGCAAGATGCTTTCTATGTACTCCGGCGGCTCCGTCTCGACCACTACGCGCTGGGTACCGTCGGGCGAGCCTGCGTCGGCGTTGACGACCACGGGATGCAGATCCGGGAAGTACTGGACCAGGCCCGCCTGGGCGGCACGAACGACGTAGCCGATGGTGCTGGCGTTCTTGAAGCTGGGGATGCCGACCATGATGTCGGCCTTGCCCAGCCCTTCGATCTGGTCGCGCAGCGCCTTGGGCAGCGTGTCGGTCGGCATCGTGGCCAGCCTACCCAAGATGGTCCTCGCACGCACCCGGCTCGGCGAAGGTCGCCTACGGCGCCTGGGCAGGCCATCCTGGTCCATGCCTCCCTGGACTGGCACCGAACGAGTACCAAGCCCGACCGGGATACGCCGATGCAGCTGATAGCCTTCCGTGAGGCGCGGCCGGAAGATCACGAGGCGATCGGGGCGTTGCTCGTGGGATCCTTCGGCGGTGAGGCGTGGTGGCATGACTGGACGCGCTGCGCAACGGCATCCTCATGATGATGAGCTCGATATGGAGCTCGACCCTGGCGACGTGCCTGTAAGGGAGGACCACGGTTGACGGAGATCCGCGCCACCGAGTCGGTGTCTGGGCTGGACTCCTTCGCTGCCATCCAGGGCGACGGCGCCGAGACGCTCGCGACGCGGCTGCGCAAGCTGGAAGCGGACGGCCTGACGCGGCCAGAGTGGTGGTACGTCATGGAGAAGGACAACCAACCGATCGGACGCGTGGCGTACATGACCGACTCCCCCTTGGAACTCGATGAGCACGGGGGTCTCATCGGCGAGGCCCCCCTGGAGACGGCACTGGTCGGCTTGTGGCTGCGTTGGGGCAAGGACGACGCGATCTATGGACCCCGGCTGCTCGCCGAGACCACGCCACAGTTCGCGCGCTTCGGGCCGCCGGTGGATGCCCGGGTCAATTCGGCCGTGCATGACCACCCGGAGAAGCGGAGGCGCGTCCTGGAAGCGGTCGGCTTCGGGCTCTTCCAGGAGAAGGTCGGATACCTCTGGCGCGACGATGGCGAGCCGATCGCGCAGAACGACCGCCTGACCTTCCGAACCGTGTCCGAGGTGGGACCGGCGACCTTCGCTGCCGCGCTCACTCGTGGCATCACTGACACGCTCGACCGCAATGACCGCTACTTCCGCGAACTGGTCGGTCCCGAGCGATGGGGCGAGGAGATGCTGCGCTTCCTGGGTGAGGGCGATGAAGGATCATGGCGTCTGGCCTACGACGCGGACGACCAGCTGGTCGGTCATGTGATGCTCTCGTCGTTCGACGAGGAAGGAGTGGCGACCGTCGCGCACATCGGGGTCGTGCCTGAGCAGCGTGGCAAGGAGTACGCGACCGACCTCCTGCTTCGTGCCTCGGCGGACGCTCGTGAACGGGGCTTTCGCGAGATCCTCTCCGATGTCGATGTCGACAACCAGCCCATGCGCGATGCTATGGTGCGGGCCGGTCATCTACCAGAGCTGCGCGAGTGGCACATCTGGCATTACCGCTATCCGTCCCCCCGCTGACGGCACGCTCGACCGAGATACGCGGCAGGCCGCCCGGAGTGACCGGGGTGCATCGCGCCTGGCCGGTCAGATGTCCTCGGGCGTGAACTCCAGGAGCTCGGGATGGGCGGGCTCCGGAAGCGGATGTGCACGGTCGATCTCGCGCCCCAGGATGTGGGCCGTGCGCTCGGCAGCGGGCCACCCTGCCTGAGCCCAGGCGTTGGCGCCAGTACCGACCAGTAACGGCGGCTCGGGGTCGGGCAATCGGATGCGAGGCAGGCCCGGACGCCCGCCGCCGATGGCGCGAGCCAGCTCCAGGGCAGGCCGGGGATGGCCGAGGAGGAGGGCCGGCGGCAGCGGCGTGTCGATGTCGTCTTCACCTTCTGGGCCGCCCCGTAGGACAGCCAATGCCCATGCCCCATCGTCGGCCAGCGGCTGCCTCGGATGCGGCCAGACAAGGACCATACTGCGCTCGACTTGCGCTTGGAATCGTTCACGGGTCAGCAAGGCGAACGCCCACGAGCGGATCTCGAACAGCCCCTCAGCGGACCGAAAGGTCCGGTCGCTTGCCACCCTGCTCCACCATGCTGCAAGGTCAGCGTCCGGCGACAGGGCCAGATCTCCGGCAGCGCCGCCCAGGGCGCCGGTCGGCTCCGGGCGAACGGCGCCCTCAGCAGCGTCGTCCCAGCCGTACCATCGGTAGGCGGTCACCACCCGCATCCCGTGCTTGGCGCCCAGTCGATGCGAGCCCTCGTTGTCCTGGCCGGTGACGTAGCGCACTGTCCGGGCGCCGCGGGAAGCTGCCCAGCGGAACTCGGCGACCTGCAGGTCGGTCGCGACCCCCAGCCCGCGTACGCGCGGGTCGACCCTCACGCCCTCTAACCACGCCTCTGTCTCGGTCAGCATCACCACGCGAGTCATGGCGATGGGGACATCGGCGGTCAGCGGCATGCCTTCGGAGTCGACCGGTTCGGCACCCGCGGGGCCGTGACCGGCAGTCGCCACCAGAAGGGCGCTGTCGGGTGCGACCAGCCAACGGTCCCAGACACGAGGGATGTAATCCCAGCCGTGCCATGTGTTGGTCGCGAACTGGAGCGCTGCCTCCTTGTCGGATGGCCGCGCGCGACGGACGACGATGGGCCAGCCTCGAGCTGGCCGCTGGTGATGGCTGGACATGGCGCCTCAGCGCTGGCGGATGCGGGTGACCGTGACCCAGTCGGCAGCCAGGCCGCCCGGCCGGTAGTGCCCGTTGGCCTCCTTCAGCATGGCGCCCTGGAAGCCGGCCGCTTGCCAGGAGGCGACCCATCGGTCGACCGGCGGCCGGGTGAAGGGGGAGATCCTCAGTCGCTCGCTGGTCCGGATGACGCCTTCCAACTGGCGCTTGCGCTCCAGCAGTGGCAGGTCCAGGAGCGGCTCGCCATCCACTCGCAGCAGGTCCAGGCAGACGAACGCGACCGGTGAATCGGCGGCCGAGATGATCGGCGCATCGACGGTCAGTCTCGCTTCGCGCGACATCAGCATGCCGACCGGCGAGATATGGGCATGATGCAGGATGGCCGCCCCCTCACCACCGCGGGTCGCCTGTCGGGTGAGTACGCCATCGATGACAGCGTCCATCGCGAGGACCCCATCGGCGATCTCCTGCAGCAGAACGGGCTCCAGCGCTGATACGTCCTCGCCGAAGCCATCGATCAGTCGGATCCGCGGCGCAGGCACGGCCTGATCGTCAGGTCCGGAGAGTGTCAGCTCGAAGTGAGCGATGACACGGATGCCCGACCAGAGGGGTTCTACGATGGGATCGCGGACAGGCGGGGTCCGTCGCGCTGGCTTCGGCCTCTGCGGCCGCCACTCGAATGGGTCCTGGGGGACGACATCGGCGTCATAGGTCCTCATCGGAGCGATGTTAGGCTAGCCGCTCGCTGAGGCCGATGTTGCCTCAGCCGTGGGCCTGTCGCCACTCCCAGGCGGAGCTGATCATCTCGGCCAGGGTGCCACGCTTGGTGTGCCATCCCAGGAGGTGACCGGCGTGCGCATTCGAGGCCACCAGGACCGGTGGATCGCCAGCGCGCCTGGCGCCAAGCTCGATCGGTACGGCCGATCCCATGACCGACTCAGCGGCATGGATGACCTCCAGCACGCTGAAGCCAGAGCCCGAACCCAGGTTGCACAGCTCCAGGCCAGCCGCCATATCCGCGGTCAGGTCGAGCGCCGCGAGGTGAGCATCGGCCAGGTCCATGACATGGATGTAGTCGCGCACCGCTGAGCCGTCGGGCGTGGGGTAGTCCGTGCCGAAGACCACGAGCGGCGGACCACCGCCGCCCGCGGCGAGCACATTGGGGATGAGGTGCGTCTCGGGTCGGTGGTCCTCGCCGTTGCGCACGCTGGCGCCGGCGACATTGAAGTAGCGCAGCGAGACCGCGCGGAGGCCATAGGCCGCGCCGTACCAGCGCATGGCTCCTTCCAGGGCCAGCTTGGTCGCGCCATATGGGTTGATCGGTCGGGTCGCTGCTGCCTCATCGACGGGCGTCTCCTCCGGCGTGCCATAGACGGCAGCGGTCGAGCTGAGGACCAGCCGGCCCGTGCCCGCCGCGCGCATGGCGTCCAGCAGCGTGATGCCGCCGACCAGGTTCTCGGCGTAGTAGAGCGCTGGATCGCGCGCCGACTCGGCGACCAGCGATCGAGCCGCGCAATGGAGCACTGCCTCTATGCGGCGATCGCGCAGGAGACGCTCCACCAGCTGCGCATCGCCCACGCTACCCACCACCAGCGACGCCCCGGCGACGACCGAGTCGCGGTGGCCGGTGACCAGCGAGTCGAGGACCGTCACCTCGTGACCGGCCTCCAGGAGTGCCTCCACCGAGACGCTGCCCACATAGCCGGCGCCACCGGTGACCAGGACGCGCATCAGCGCCGCAGCACCCGCCGCAGCAGCGTCCGCCTGGACCCTGCTTTCGCGGCGTGGCCCCGGCCGGCGGCCAGCGGCTGAACCACCGGCGCCGCGCGCCCCACCGATACCCCCCGAGCGCGAAGCAATTCGGCCCATCGCGTCGCCATCGCTCCAGCCGCCGAGTTCTCGGGGTCGGCGGCCACCGCTCGCAGCGCGTAGGCATGGGCGGCCAGATCGTCGCCCCGTTCGATGCTCACCCGGGCGAGGCCCATCAACGCCAAGGCGTCGCCCGGCTGCTGCTCGAGGCTGCCCAGGTAGAGCGCCTCGGCCTGGTCCAGCAGGCCCACCGAGAGCAGCCGTTCCGCTTGCAGGAGGGTCTCGTTCACTCGGATCGAACCGTGGCCGATGCCGCTCGCTCATGGGCTGGCGAGGCCCAGGCGCGGGCCGATGCCAGCAGCACCTCGGGCGTGTTGCGGGCAGGGTCCGCTACGACCGAGTCGAGCAGGCGGGCCAGCAACTGGCCCAGCCAGGGGCCGGGCTCGCGGCCAAGGGCACGCATGATGTCCTGACCGTCGACCGCCAGGTCGGCCATGGCCAAGGGGTGACGCGCCAGGCGATCGGCAGCGATGCGCCCTCGGAGTTCGGCCAGCCGGCCCGCATCAGGTGCCAGGCCACTGCCGACATTGTCGGCCCTGCGCAGGAGCAACAGGTCGTCCACCAGGTCGGTCCCCACCCTGACCATGAAGCGCCGCAGCGCGGCATCGGACCAGGCCGATTCATAGCTGAACATGTGCCAGCGGATGAGTCGGGCCACGTATGAGACGTCACGGCCAGGGAAGGCAAGGCGGGCCAGGAGGTCTGTCGCGATGCGCGCACCGGCCTGATCATGACCTGGAAAGTGGCCGTCGATGAAGGTCTCCGGCTTGCCGATGTCGTGCAACAGGGCGGCCAGCCGGACGCGCTCATCGCCGGGCGATGGATCCTCCAGGGCGTCGAGCGTAGCCAGGCTGTGGTCCCATAGATCATGACCGGGGATCTTGTCCTGGATGAGGCCGCGCTGGGCAGCGAGTCCCGGGACGAGATGCTCCAACAGCCCGGTATCGGCAAGGATCCGGAAGGCGGCCGACGGGGGCGATGCCTGCACCATCCGACGTAGTTCCTGACCGATCCGCTCGACCGATACATATCGGACGTCGTGGGCATGAGCGGTCATGGCGGCCGCTGTAGCCGGATCGACCGTGAGCCCAGCCTGGGCTGCGATGCGTGCGCCGCGAAGGAGCCGCAGGGCATCCTCGTCGAACCGGACGGCGGGGTCGCCGACCGCCCGGAGTACCCGAGCGCGGACATCGGCGATACCGTCGGTCGGGTCCACCCAGCGCTCTTCCTGATCGCCCGCACGGCGGCCCCAGGCGATGGCGTTGACGGTGAAGTCGCGGCGGACCAGATCCTCGGCGAGCGAATCGGTGAAGGTGACCTGGTCAGGGCGCCGGTGATCGCCGTAGCGATGGTCGCGCCGGAAGGTGGTCACCTCCACGCCAGCTATCAACACTGTCCCGAACCGGTTCGTGTAGCCGCTGCCCGGGAAGATGCCCAACAGGCGCGGCGGCTGAGCATCGGTGGCCAGGTCCCATCGTTCGCTACCGATGCGCCGTCCGGCCAACCAGTCGCGCAGGGCGCCGCCGACCACCCACGCCTCATGGCCCGCTGCCCAGAGGGTCGACAGGACGTTCCGGACCTGGTCGGGGACGGGCGGTCCGCCGGCCGGCAGATCCCGGCTCTGGGTCAGTGCCGGCCCAGGAAGAGGTAGTCCCGCCATGGCTCGTTGCGCGGGTCGGCCAGGTACGGCGTGAACAGCGAATAGACGTCGCAGCGTGGCTCGAGCGGTGGGCGCTGCAGCCTCATCCGGGCCTCCTCCACCAGCTTCCCGCCCTTACGGTGATTGCACGCCTTGCAGGCCGCGACCAGGTTGTCCCAGCTATGACTGCCGCCGCGATGGCGGGGCACGACGTGGTCGAGCGTCAGATCGTGGGTCTGCGTCCCGCAGTACTGGCATGTGTGATGGTCGCGCGCGAAGATCTCACGGCGCGATAGGCGGACCCGTGGTCGCGGCCGTTTCACGTGGTACTGCAGCCTGATGATGCTTGGCGCGCGGAAGATCGCGCGGGCGGTCCGGATCTCGTGGTGGTCGTACTGGATCACCTCCGCCTTCTCGCCGAAGAGGAGTCGAAACGCCCGTCGCACGTCGCACACGTTGAGGGGCTCGTAATTCGAGTTGAGGAGAAGGACGATGCTATCCACGCTCCACCGATCGAGGGACCTTCACGACTTCTGGGCCGGCATCGTAGCAGGGGCACGTGGTGAGCTCGCATCCTGCTCCGACCGGCCACTCGCCTGCTGCTCCGACCTGTCGCCCGCACCGGACCATCTGGGACCTGGGTCCCGATCCTCGTTGCGCACCGCAGCGCACCGCTGCCTGGCGGACCGCATCATGGGCAGGACGAACGAGGGGGTGGCGGAGGTACCCGCTCGAGACGTACTGTGACGGCGCTGGTCCCGACCGAGCCGGGACACCCTTCCGGCCAGTGTTGTGAGGACCCAGAAAGTGGAATGGCACTTCTGCCCGCGTTGTGAGACCGAGCTCGACATCTCCCTGGCCTGCCCAGCCTGCCCCTACGACGCGACGGTCGACCGGCCGCCCGACCCGCCCGGGCCGCTGGTGCCATATGTGAAGCAGTACGCCGGGACCGCTTACGCGTGGGCATCCACACCACCGCGCCGCCCGTCGGTCACCATCGGCCGGACGAGGGCGCTCGTTGCCACTGCATTGCTCGCGGTGGCGGCGCTGTATGGATCCATCCTCGTGTTGGCCGATGTCCAGCGGAACGAGGGTGGCAGCGCTGGTCCCATCGCCGGCCGCGCTGGTCCCATCGCCGGCCGCGCCATCATCCCGTAGCCGATCGCGCGGTGGCCGCGCCCGTGGCGGGATCCCATCCGCCGGCCTGACCGACCTTCGAGACGACCGACCGACCCAACGCCGCGGCGATGAAACGCGCCGCATCCAGTACGCCAGCGAGCTCAACGCCGTGCTCGATGCCGAGCCTGTCGAGCAGGTAGACCAGATCCTCCGTGGGCAGGTTGCCGGCCGCGCCGGGCGCGTAGGGACATCCACCGGTCCCTCCGGTCGATGAGTCGAACGTGCTGACCCGCTCCTCCAGCCCGGCCATCACATTGGCCAGAGCCGTGCCGCGAGTGTCGTGGAAGTGGTAGGCCAGCCGGTCCAGCGGTAGCCCTGCGTCCAGCAGGCGGACGGTCAGGTCGTGGACCTGGCTCGGGACAGCCACGCCGATGGTGTCGCCGATGCAGATCTCATCGGCGCCCAGCTCAGCCAGCGCGAGCGCGACCTGGACCACCCGTGCCGGATCGATGCGGCCCGTGTACGGGCAGCCGAAGGCGGTCGAAACGTAGGCCCGCGTCCACATCCCGTCGCCGATGGCAGCCGCCAGCACCGGCTGAAAGACCGCCAGCGACGTCGCCACCGACATCCCGATGTTGCGCTCGGTGAAGGCATCGGAGGCGCCCGTGAAGACGCAGATGGCACGTGCTCCAGCTGCTTTGGCTCGCTCAAGGCCGCGCCCATTCGGCACCAGCACCGGATAGCGCACGCGGTCGTCGACGGGCAGCCCGGCCATCAGCTCGGCGGCGTCGGCCAGTTGTGGCACCGCGCGCGGTGATACGAAGGAGGTCGCCTCTATCTCGCGCAGTCCGGCCGCTGCCAGGCGCCGGATGTACTCCAGCTTCGTCGCCAGGGACAGTGGCTGTGTCTCGTTCTGCAGCCCATCGCGTGGCCCCACCTCATAGATGCGCACGCTGGCGGGAAGCGACCTCACTCGAATTCCACCAGCACGTCACCTCGCTGGACCTGGTCGCCGACATCCACCAGGATCCGGCCGACCTTCGCACTGGCGGGGGCGGTCACCGCGTTCTCCATCTTCATCGCTTCGAGGATGATGAGGGCCGCCCCGGCCGCGACCGTGTCTCCGGGCGCGACGAGGACTTGCCGCACCTGGCCGGGCATCGGCGCGATGACCGCCGGGCCGACGCCGCTGTCACGATGAGCGCGCGAGGTGGCGCTCTCCACCGTCGGACCTGAGGCGAGCGAGACGGCGAAGGCGCGCCCTTCCACGTCGAGGTGGATGGTCTCGCCATGGACGATCCAGTTCATGCCCGCCAGAGCGGCCGGGTCAGGCGATGCCATCTGCTCCACGGCCCCCGAGCGGACTCGAACGGTCGGCGGACCATTGAGCCTGAAGCCGAGCGGCACACCGATGGCGGGCGGCGACTGGGACTGTGACTGTGACTGTGAGAGGAGCGCCGCCGCGGCACCTAGGACGCGCTGCATCGGCCGCGCATCATCATGTCCAGGCCAGACCCGTTCGATGGTGTCGGTGCGCGCCTCGCCGGCCTGCACTTCGGGATCGTCCAGCAGCGAGCGCAGGAGACCGCGATTCGTGGTGACGCCCAGGATGCTCGTCGCGTCGAGCGCATCTGCCAGCCGCCGGAGTGCATCCGATCGATCGGCCCCGGAGCAGATGATCTTGGCCAGCAGGGGGTCGTAGCGAGTGCCGATCAGGTCGTCCGTGCCTACACCGGCATCCACGCGCACGCCCTCGCCAGAGGGCCACCGGACGTCCAGCACGTGGCCCGTCGAGGGCAGGAAGCCGGCCCATGGATCCTCAGCGTAGAGGCGAGCCTCGATGGCATGGCCGGCCCACCGCACAGCCTGCTGGGCGATGCCCAGCGGCTCGCCACACGCGATCGCCAGTTGGTCAGCGACGAGGTCACGTCCTGTGACCAGCTCGGTGACCGGGTGCTCCACCTGGAGTCGCGCATTCACCTCCAGGAAATAGGCTTGCCCGTCGTCGAGGAGGAACTCGGCGGTCCCGGCGCCCATGTATCCAGCTGCCAGACCGAGCTTCAGGGCCGCCTCTCCGAGCTTCGCGCGGAGCCCTTCGTCGACCGCGACCGAGGGCGATCCTTCGATGACCTTCTGGTGGCGGCGCTGCAATGAGCAGTCACGCTCGCCCAGGTGAACGCCGTTGCCGTGGGCGTCGATGAGGAACTGGATCTCCACGTGTCGCGGCCGCGCGACGTAGCGCTCCAGGATCATCCGGTCATCACCGAAGGCGGAGCTGGCCTCGCGCCGCGCCGTGGCCAGCGTCTCGCCCATACGGGAAAGCTCCGTCACGACGTGCATGCCCTTGCCACCGCCGCCGGCGCTCGGCTTGATGAGGACCGGCAGACCGAGTCGCTCGGCTGCCCGCGAGAGCGACTGGTCGTCCTGCGCCGGGCCGTGGTAACCGGGCAGGACCATCACCCCGACCGACTCGGCCAGCTGCCGCCCGCTGGCCTTGTCACCCAGCGCACGCATCGCTGAGGCCGGCGGGCCGACCCAGGTCAAGCCCGCTCGCTCGACCTTCTCGGCGAAGCTGGCGTCCTCAGCCAGGAACCCGTAGCCCGGGTGGATGGCATCGGCGCTGGCCCGGCGGGCAGCGTCCAGCACGGCTTCCGCATCCAGGTAATCGGTCGCCAGCGCGACCGTCTCGTCAGCCTGGCGAGCCCACCACTCCCCGGCCTGGTCCTGCGGCACCAGCGCCAGGCATCGGATGCCCAACCGGCGACACGTCCGGGCGATGCGCGGGACGAGCTCGCCGCGGTTGCTGACCATCAGTCGCCGGATCGGCCTTGCCAGCATCGCCGAGGCATGGAGCTGGGGATCGGCCTGCAGCGCGGACGCGTCCACCTTCAGCCTCGACCCGACGCGAACGCTGGGCAGCCGACCTTCGCGTAGCCAGCGCTGGACCGTCCTCGGACTGACGCCGAGATGGCGGGCGGCTTCGGTCGGCCCCAGTGGTCGGTTCAGGAGCCGGCTCGGTGCATGGCGGGAATGTCCGATCGCAGCGCTGGATCGTCAAGCGCGACGCTTCCGGGACGGTACCAACGGGGGAGGGGCGCGCCCGTGAGCCCCGGCCTAGGCTGGTTCACCGTGCCCATCATGAGACCGACCCTTGGGGGCTAAGGCATGCAACCCGCTTCGTCAGACCCGCGCCAGCCGTTCGAGCAGGGCTCATTCTCCGAACGGTATCGCGGTACGCAATGGGGTCAGCCCGTGCCCGGCGAAGAGCAGGGTGGTCGCGGCCCGAAGCTGCTGTCGCCGGCTGACGGGTCGACGACGCGCAACGCCGGGGCAGCTGTCGGGGCGTCAGCCGGCGCGGTCGACCCGAGATCGTCATGTTCGCCGCTATCGGCATGGTGCTGGTGATGACCGTGGCCTTCGGTGCCGTGGTCATGACCGGGCGC
>JACCYW010000213.1 GCA_013696275.1 Chloroflexota bacterium
ACTCAGTCGGTCGGCCAGACGGGCGGCCGGCGCTCCAGGAACGCCCGCGACCCCTCCTGGCCTTCGGGACTTGCGCGCTGAGCGGCTATCCGTCGAGCCGTGTGCCAGCGCGTCGATGCATGGGGCAAGCCGCGCACTTCGCGGACCATCGCCTTGGCCGCGCGCGCCGCGCTCGGACCGGCCGCCAGGAGGTCGGCGACGGCGATGGCGACGGCATCGTCGAGGGCTGCCTCGCCCTCCACCAGCTCGTGCACCAGACCTATCCGCAACGCACGCGTGGCATCGAAGCGGCGGCCGCCGGGAAACAGCGCCCGGGCGTGGGTCTCGCCGATCTTGGCGATGACGAACGGACTGATGACGGCGGGCAGGATACCAAGGCGTGTCTCTGTGAAGCCGAACCGTGCACCCGCCTCAGCGATGACCAGGTCACTCACCGCGCACAGGCCCATGCCGCCGCCAAGGACGGCCCCGTGGACCCGCGCGATGACCGGTACCGGGCAGGTATCGATGGCGTCGAACATCTCGGCCATCGCCAGCGCGTCCTGCTCATTCTGGTCGGGCGTCAGCTCCAAGCTCGCGCGCATCCACCTGACGTCTGCGCCAGCACAGAACGATGGCCCGTCACCCGATAGGACGACGGCCCGTAGCGCGTGGCTCGGTTGCCGGGCCATTCCCGTGAAGGTCCGGCGCAGGTCATCGATGAGCTCCGCATCGAAGGCGTTGTGTACTTCAGGGCGAGTGAGCATCACGCGCCAGATGCCCGCTTCCTCCCGGTCGACCGTCAGGCGGTGAGTCACGCGGTCCGTCATGCGGCGGGCACCTCGGATGGCGCGCCAGTGCCATCGAAGCGGTAGACCCGTCCGGTCGCCAGGCGCTCGAATCCCAAGCGCAGGATGTTCCGTTCCGATGGACTCTCGGAGATGGCCTGGGAGGCGACGATGTCGCAACCCGACTCGCGGGCCAGCCTGCAACGGGCAGCGATGAGCGCGCGCTGGATGCCCCGTCCACGGGCCGCCGGCACGACCATCCCGGCTCGCAGGAGGCCCACTCGCCGGTGGACGTGGAGCGTACCGGCGCCGACCGCCACACCCGCCTCCTCAGCCACCAGCACGTGTACACCACGCGCGGCCATGAGCTGGGCAGCCGCCCGTACCAGGCTCGCGACCTGTGCGTCGTCCGGCCCTGCGTCGGCAAGCATGAGATCTGCCCAAGTCCGCCATTCGTCCCGTTCCAGGCGCCGGATGCTGACTTCCGACGCGGTGTCGGTTCCAGCTCGATCGTCCGGGACACCGGCCGTCGGCCTCGACATCATGGTCAGCTCGAAGTCGGCTACCGCGCCCGGCCACGGGGCAGTCTCCATCGGCAGCCAGCCGATGACCGCTGCGGCTCGGAAGTGGTCCAGCGCCATCGGCAGCAGGTGGGGCAGCTTGCGCAATCCGTGACATGAGTTGAACGCCGGACCTGGCGACACCGTCGAGGCGGCGATGGCCAGTTCCCCGTCGTCGATGATGTTTACATCGATGCCGGCTGCCGCAGCTGCCTGCCACAGGCGCAGACTAGCTTCTGCCGCGCAGCCATCCAGCCGGTCCAGCAACAGGTAACGTGGGCCCATCGAGCCGACGGGTGCGGCCGCGAGCTCGATGGCGTCGCCTGGACGCACTTCTCCTTCGCGGACCACGCGCGCATACATCCTGCTGTCGGAAGGATGGGTCAGGATGGAGATCCGGCCGATGCGACCGTCGACGAAGTTGTGGGTCTGCGTCGAGCAGGGCGTGGTGGATGTCGTGACCTCCAGCACCAGGTGCTCTCCGACATGCACCAGGGTGCCCGCCGGCTGCTCGGACCACTCCACTCCACTGGTGGTCAGGTTCTCGCCGAGGCTGCCGGCGTCGACCGGATGGCCCTCGGCACGCAGTCGTTCGATGGCCTCCATGCCATAGAGGCAGACGGCGCGATAGGGACCACCGTGGGAGGTGACGTCGGTGTGTCCGTCTCCCTCCAGACCCGATGGCCGTACCCAGGCCCGATCGACGGGCAGCTTGGGGACCCCGCCCTGGGACACGTTGACGGCGATGACATGCATCTTGGCGATGCTACCGATCGACCGCGATGGGTGGGTGGACGCGCCGCGGCGTGCTGCTCGCGGTCCATGGCCGACCGGCTCGCGTGGGGGGCGCCTGACCGTATCCCTGCGCGTGCCGGCGACACAAAGACGCCACCCGATCGTCCGCGCTGCCCGAGCGGGTCGACCGGCGGGATCGATCCTCGCCTATGCCTGGGTGGACTGATGGTGGAGCCATTCGGGCGATCCGCCGGTCGCTAAGCCCCCTTTGGGC
>JACCYW010000225.1 GCA_013696275.1 Chloroflexota bacterium
CTTCACCTTGATCATCGCCATCGGCTTCCTGTTGGTCAATCTATTGGTCGATATCTCGTATGCGTATCTCGACCCACGCATCAAGGTGAGCTGAGATGACCGCAGCCGTAGAGCCGCTCAGCGAGGCCGGTGGCGCTCTCAAGACAGCCGGCAGCGCCAGCCTGTGGCGGGGTGCCCTGCGCAGCATCCTCAGACAGCGATCGGCTGTCGTCGCGCTGACGGTGCTCATCATGCTTGGCGCTGTCGCGCTCTTCGCGGAGCAGATCGCTCCGTTCGATCCAGAAAGGTCCTTGCTGCCGATAGAGCCAGGCGTGACGTCGCTTGCTTCACCGTGCATCCATGCCCTGGGCTGCCCGCCGGCACAGGCTGAACACCTGATGGGCACAGATAGCAACTTCCGGGACGTCTTCTCGCGGGTGGTCTTCGGCGCCCGCATCTCGCTGGTCATCGGCTTCCTGACGGTTGGTTTCGCCATCATCATCGGCTCGGCCCTGGGAGCCATCGCGGGCTATGCGGGTGGCTGGCTGGACCTGGTGATCATGCGGCTGATGGATGTGCTGCTCGTCTTCCCGGCGTTGATCCTGGCCATCCTCATCGTGACCGTCCTTGGTCGCGGCCTGGAGAACGCCCTGCTCGCCATAGGCCTGGTCGCCATACCGGTCTATGCCCGGATCATGCGCGCGTCGGTCCTGACCGTGCGTGAACAGGACTACGTGACGGCCGCTCGAGCCTTGGGCGAATCGGCGGTCGGGATGCTCTCTCGGCGGATACTCCCGAACTCGCTGACACCCATCATCGTGGCCGGCACGCTGGGCATCGGCGGAGCGGTGCTGGACGTGGCCGCCCTCTCGTTCATCGGCCTGGGCGCCATCGCGCCCACACCGGAGTGGGGCTCGATGATCGGATTGGAACGCAACCGGGTCTTCGCCGCGCCACATCTGCTGATACTCCCGGGCATCGCCCTGACGCTCACCGTGCTGGCCTTCAACCTGCTCGGGGATGGCCTGCGGGACGCGCTCGACCCGCGGCTGGACCGATGACCCAGGAGATCACCGATGGGCCGGCCCTCGATGTACCCGCTGGTGCCGCCGTCTCGCTCGATGAGGCCGTCGTGCAGGAGGCCATCCCGGTCGCGGATGCACACCGCGGCAAGCTGGGCGAGACGATCCTTCAGGTCCGCGGCCTGCGGACCTCCTTTCCTACCCGGTCGGGCACCGTGCGGGCCGTGACCGGGGTCGACCTCTCCGTGCGCCGCGGCGAGATCCTGGGCCTGGTCGGTGAATCGGGCTGCGGCAAGACTGTCACCTCGCTCTCCATCCTCGGACTGGTCGGTGCGCCTGGACGCGTGGAAGCGGGTGAGGTCCTGTTCGACGGCGAGGACCTGCTTCGTCTGCCCGATCGTCGCCTGCGCGATCTGCGCGGCGATCGCATCGCCATGATCTTCCAGCAGCCGACCTCCTCGCTCAATCCCGTCTTCGATGTGGGCTTCCAGCTAGGCGAGGTGCTGGAGATCCACCGCAACATGCGCCGTCGTGCAGCACGCGCGCGAGCGCTGGAGCTGCTGCGCATGGTCGGCATCCCGGACCCACAGCGACGCCTGGACTCCTATCCGCACGAGATGTCGGGCGGGATGGCACAGCGGGTGATGATCGCCATGGCTCTCGCCTGTGAGCCGGAACTTCTCATCGCGGATGAGCCGACGACCGCGCTGGACGTCACCATCCAGGCCCAGATCCTGGACCTGATGCGGAGGCTCCAGGAGGAGACTGGCACGGCCATCGTGCTCATCACCCACGACCTGGGAGTGGTCGCCGAGATGTGTGACCGAGTAGCCGTCATGTACGCCGGCGAGATCGTAGAGCAGACGGATGTGCGGACGCTCTTCCGCGACCCACGCCATCCCTACAGCCGCGGTCTCATCGGCTCCATCCCGGTGCTGGGCAAGCCGGAAGATGAGCTCTCGGTCATCCCCGGTAACGTGCCGGACCTGGTCGATCTGCCCGAAGGCTGTCGTTTCGCTCCGCGCTGCGTTGCTCGTGTCGAGTTCGGCAATACGCTCGCCACGGAGTCGCATCCGGAGTTGCGCCCGGTCGCGGAAGGGCACGATGTGCGCTGCTGGCTCTATCACATGGTCGATGGCTCGCGCCGGCCCAGCCCGGATCATTTCCCCGCCCAGGCGGTGGTCCCATGAGCATCGGCCGCCTGGACACCGACGTCCGGCCGGTGGCGGCGGCTGAAGTGGAGCGTTCGGTCGATCGTCCCCTGGTCGACATCCAGGGACTGGTCAAGGTCTTCCCCATCAGGGGCGGCATCCTGCAGCGGACCGTGGCGGAGGTACGTGCGGTGGATGGGGTCGACCTGCGCATCCATCGGGGCGAGACGCTGGGGCTGGTCGGGGAGTCAGGCTGCGGCAAGACCACCGTTGGCCGTCTTCTGCTCCGGCTCATCGAACCGACGGCTGGCAAGATCGTCTTCGACGGCGAAGACGTGACCACGCTATCGGGGCCTGCGTTGAAGCCGTACCGGCGCCGGGTGCAGATCATCTTCCAGGATCCGTTCTCCTCGCTCGACCCACGCGCGCCCATCGGCGAGAGCATCGGGGACGGCTTGCGCATCCACGGAATGGGCACTGGAGCCGAGCGACGCGGCCGGGTCGAACGCATGATGGATCTGGTCGGTCTACAGCCTTACCATGCCAAGCGCTTCCCGCACGAGTTCTCTGGCGGCCAGCGCCAGCGCATCGGGATCGCGCGGGCGCTGGTGCTGGAACCGGATCTGGTGGTCTGTGATGAGCCTGTCTCAGCGCTCGATGTCTCCATCCAGGCGCAGGTCCTGAACCTTCTTCGCCACCTCCAGCATGAGCTCAGCCTCACCTTCTTGTTCATCGCTCACAACATGGGCGTCGTCGAGCACATCAGTGATCGCGTGGCCGTGATGTACCTGGGCCGCGTGGCGGAGGTGACAAGCCGCGAGGCCATCTATCGGGATCCACGCCATCCGTACACCCAGGCGTTGATGTCGGCCATCCCGGTGCCCGACCCTGACCTGCGCCGCAAGCGCATCATCCTGCGCGGCGATGTGCCAAGCCCGGTGGCGCCACCCGATGGCTGCAACTTCCATCCCCGCTGTTGGCTGCGCGAGCGATTGGGGGAACCGTCGGTATGTGCCATCGAGGATCCGCCGTTGCGCGACATCGGGCTGATGCACGCTGTCGCCTGCCACTTCGCCGAACAGAGCACGGAAAGACTCCGCGATCAGGCCAGCACTGCGGGCGCCGGCGATCTGGATGGGCCTAGACGTCCTCGTCCAGGTCCGCTTGGAGGGTGACCGTGGCGGCGGCCTTGGTGACTCGCTCCTCGGATATCTCTTCCGCATAGTGACACGCCACTCGGTGCCCGCTAGCGATGATTCGGAACTCCGGATCATCGGTCGTGCACTTCTCCGGGTTGCCAAGTTCCTCGCGCAACCAGCAGCGGGTGTGGAACCGGCACCCGCTCGGCGGCGCTGCCGGAGACGGCAGGTCGCCTTTGAGC
>JACCYW010000235.1 GCA_013696275.1 Chloroflexota bacterium
GCCGGCGTGACCAGCGTGAAGCTCATCCCCTCCTCGCCGCGCGAGACCGGAGCAAGGGCACGCACATCAGCTGACTCATCGAAGCCATAGGTCAGCACGCGAGCAGCGGTCCTGCTGCGCATGCGCAGGACCCGCTCGTCATCGGCGTTCAGGATGGCCGTCCCGTCAGCCGGCAGCGCCTCCACCAGCTCCGCCTTGCCTCGCTCGATAGCCTCCATCGAGCCCGCTCGGGATATGTGCGTGCCCCTGACCGCCGTGACCACGCCGATCGACGGGCGGGCCAGAGCCGCCAGCCGCTGGATATCCGTCGGCTCGTACATGCCCATCTCCAGGACCGCCGCGGAGTGCTCCTGGGACAGCCGCAGCAGCGTGAGCGGCAAGCCGATCTCGTTGTTCTCATTGCCCTGGTTGCGCAGGACCGTCCAGCGCTCGCTCAGGACCTCGGCGATCTGCTCCTTGGTGGACGTCTTGGCCAGGGTCCCCGTCACGCCCACCACCAGCGGCCGGAAACGGGCCCGCCAGGCCCCGGCCGCGGCGTGCAGGGCCGCCAAGGCGTCAGGCAGCTGCACGACCGTGACACGTCCGCCGTCCCGGATGGTGCTCAGAAGCCCGCCTTCGGGAACGTCGCGCAGGACCACCGCCGCCGCCCCCCGCTCGACCGCCTGGCCGACGAACGATTGACCATCGGTTCGCTCGCCGGGCAGCGCGAAGAAGCAGTTACCGCGCGCGACCCGCCGGGAGTCGACCGCGCCGCCGCGGATGGAGCGGGATCCGATGGCCAGCGCGCGCCCACCCGTGATGCGCAGCAGGTCGCGAGCCGTGATGCGCAACAGGTCGCCGGGCTCGAAGATCGTGGCGCCGGCTATGGCGGGGTGGCGCGGCGCGTCAGTCACGGTCGCGGGCCATTCTCGCACGGGCCGGCCTACGGACCGGCGGCAGGGTCAGGGGCACCACGGGCGGCGTCGGCGGCGGCATCACGGTCAGAGACAGCCGGCGGGACAGCGTCGCGACCCGGTCGGTCCCGGTCCGGGTCCTGCGTTCGGTCGGGCCCCTCGTCGCCCGGCTGGACGTCGGGAAGGACCGGTGTGGGCGCGACATCGAGACTGATCATGGTGTGGTCGGCGATGCGCCGGAAAAGCTCGTAGGATGTGACCCCCAGCTCCACCACGCCGGGCCTCATGACGCGTGGCTGGGCCTCCTCGATGCGGGTCACGATGACCGCCTCAGGGGCCGTCGTGCCGACGAAGCCACAGAACGAGAAGTTGTAGGCATCGGGGATCCACTGGCCCGCCTCGCTGTCCCAGATCTGGGCCGTCCCGGTCTTGCCACCGACCACGTAACCAGGCATCTGGGTGCTATCGCGATACCACGGGACACGCGTGACGACGTGCTCCAGCAGGCCGCGCAGGTCGGTCGCCAGATCGCTCTCCACGACCCGCGCTGGGGTCCGCGGGGCGGCGACCGTCTCATCCACCGCCGCCACAAGACGCGGCGTGATCCTCATACCCCCGTTGGCCATCGCCGCGTAGGCCACGCCGAGTTGTATCTGGGTCACGGCGACGCCTTGACCGAATGATCGATCGGCCAGATCGATGGGCTGCCACTCGCGCTCGCTCGGGTCCGGGACGAGTCCGATGCCCTCGCTCGCGAGGTCGATGCCGGTCCGCTCGCCAAGTCCGTAGCGGCGCCACGTCCCGTACAGCCGCTGGGCACCCTGCTCGACGGTCTCGCCCAGCTCGAGCGCCACGCGGGCCATGGCCACATTGCGAGAGAACGCGATGACGTCCTGGAAGGGGATCCTGCCCTTCGCCAGGCGATCGGAGTTGTGGATGGTGGTGGATCCGAAGGTCAGGCCGTACGAGTCGAGGATCTCGTCGGTCAGCCCTACCACGCCCGCTTCCAGGGCGGCGCTGGCGGTAAGCATCTTCATCACCGAGCCCGGCTCGTAGACCGCGCTGGCGATGGGGTCGACCAGCAGCTCCGGCGTCTCCGTAGCCACGGTCGCCGCTTGACTCGCGTCGTAGCCGGGGACCGACGCCCAGGCCAGCACGCGCCCATCGTCCGGATCCAGCACGACCGCACTGACTCGCTTGGCCGTATCGGCGACCCAGGCCGCATACAGCTCGCGTTCCAACTGCGACTGGAGGCCGGCATCGATGGTCAAGCGGATGTCGGACCCTTGGTAGCCGGCTTGCATGACCCGCGCCGAGGCCGGCAAGGGCCTCCCGCCGGCATCGTGGAGGGACGCCGTGAGGGTCGGCTGGCCGGCCAGGATGTCGTCATAGAAGCCCTCGATGCCGTAGTGACCCTGCCCGTCCTCGGTCACGAAACCGAGCAACTGGCTGGCCAGCGTGGTGCCCGGCGCGCCACCCGGGATGGGATAGGCGCGCATGGCCCGCGGTTCGAGCACCAGGCCCGACAGGCGCTCGGTCGCCACGGCGGAGCCCATCCCAGCGCGGATGACGGCGCTCTGCTCCGCCGTCAGTCGCCGCGCGATGACCACGTATGGGTCATCGCTCTCCAACTGTGCCCGCAGCCTCGCCACACCAGCGGCGTCGAGCGAGAGGGCCGTGGTCAACCCACTGATGGTCGGCTCGATCTCGGATGCCGACAGCAGGTCGGGATGGGCGGCCAGCCGGTCGACGAATGTGTTCGTTGCCAGCACCACGCCGGTGCGGTCGAGGATACGGCCGCGCAGTGGCGCTTCTTCGGTCGCGCGGACCAGCTGGCGCTCGGCCATCGCGCGCAGATCCGGGCTCCTTGCGATCTGCCATTCCGAGAGCCGCACGAGCGCGCCCAGCCCGATGACCAGGAAGACCAACAGCAAGGCGACCAGACGGATCCGGCGGTCGGTCCGACCGAGCATCGGCCAGTTACCGCGAAGGCACGTGGACGGTGCTGCCCAGGCGATCCAGTCCGTATTGCTGGGCCCAGTCGACCACCTGCGGCTCAGACCCCCAGTGGGCGATGACGCCTTCCTGGGACTGGATCTCGCGCAGGAGCTGCGCACGCTCCTGGAGCGATCCATCTATGCCATGCCTGACAGCGGCCCCCTGGAGCGTGTAGGTCAGGTGGACCAGCCCGAACAGAAGCGCGGCGGCGATGACAGCGAGCAGGCCGGCGGCCGGCCGGACGCTGCGCCGCGCTCGTGTCGTGACCCGCCGACGGCGGCGTTCGATGGGTACCGCAGCGCGCCGGCCGGGGAAACGCACGGTGGTTCTCCCGCCATCGGTGTCGCGCGGCCAGTCATCCCTCCTTCGGAGACCACGTACCCGGGCGCCGGGCACGACGACGCGGGCGCGGGCGCCCTGGTAGATGGCCATCATCCGTTCTCCGTCAGGGCGCTGAGACCGCTCTGGGCAATGTCACTCTCACGATCCCGCCCGTCAGGTAGCCGGTCCGGCTGGCGAAGTTCCACAGTCAGCGGGTCTGGGCGCGCCGCGCCCCGGCGACGGGACTCGCGTTGCCGTTCCGAGTAGCGGGCCCGGCGAGC
>JACCYW010000313.1 GCA_013696275.1 Chloroflexota bacterium
GGATACTGGTGCGGGACCAGCTCCCCAGCTTCTATATCCACGAGATGCGCTACCTGACACCGGCTGGTGAGGACCGGTCGGCGCGCGGCGTGATCTGCCGGCTCGAGTTGGAGCCGCTCGGCGCGGCAGGGGGAGTAAGGCCCCACGAGCGGACGATGGAAGGCCCCAAGGAAGATCGCTTCCGCCTGCTGGTCGCTACCGGCGCCAACCTTAGCCCAGTCGTCTTGATCGATGGCCGAGCCGCGACTGGCAGGATGCTTGACCGGCTCAGCCAGACGCCCGCCACAGCGGAGACGACCGATCAGGCAGGCATCACCCATCGCCTCTGGGTCGTCCCGACCGGTTCGGCTTCGGATTACGCCGACAGACTCCTCGAAACGGTCGGGGAGGGGCCGCTGACCATCGCCGATGGCCATCATCGTTACGAGACCGCGCTTCGATACCGCCACGAATGCGCTGCGGCGCGGCAGGTGGCGGGACTTCCGCCGGCCGATACAGTGATGGCCTTGGTGTACTCGCGCGAGGAAGCTCCGAGTGTGCTTGCTACCCATCGGGTCGTCCGCCACCTGCCGGGTGATCTTCTTGCCCGCGCCGCGCGGCTCTTCCATGTCCGACCAGTGGACGGCGCCGCGAGTCTCCTGCGCCTGATGTCGGCTCCGGATGGAGCGATGGGCTCGCGTATCGCGTGCTGGACACCAGGAGCTGGTGCCATCCTGGGGGGACGATCCGCGCCCGACGGAGTAGACGCGGTGCTACTGGCTCGGGCGCTGCGCGAGCTGGTGGGCATCGACGAGGACGAGATGAGAGCAGGAGGTCGGGTGATCTACACCAAGGACCCGGCGGAAGCCATCGCGCTGGTCGAAAGCGGTGATGGGGATGCGGCGTTCATACTCGACCCGACGCCCTTGGAGGTCGTGCTCCGAGTCGCCGCCCGAGGCGGCATCATGCCCCAGAAGTCGACCTATTTCCAGCCCAAGGCGCCCACCGGGCTGGTCTTCGATGCCCTCGACCACTAGGAGGAGTATGTGCCCGAGACGGTGACGCATGATCCCGAGGCAGAAGCCGGATCCTCGACCACGGAACCTCGCCTGGCGCGGCCCGTGCGCAAGGACGAGACGGTGCTCCACGACCGAGGTCTCTATGTCGAGCGGTGGCTTCCCGAGCGACGATCACGACGGCGTCCACTGCTCCTCATCCACGGCGAACTCGGCGGCTCGTGGCTCTGGGAGAACTATCTTTCGTACTTCGCGCAGCGCGGTTGGGAAGGTCACGCCATCAACCTGCGAGCGCACTTCTGGTCGGACACGGCCGATCTGGCCTCGCTCGACTTCTGGAGCTACCTTGACGATGTAGAGGCGGGGCTGGCAGCACTCGATCGACCGGCGGTCCTCGTCGGCCACGGCATGGGCGCGCTGCTGGCCATGAAAGCCGCCGAACGGATGGGTGCCGCCGGCCTCGTGCTGCTGAGCCCGGCGCTGCCCCAGTCGGTGGGGCCGCAGGCACCGTCCCACGTGGTGAGGCTCGTGCCGCCCGTCTTCCGTCGCGGTCTCATCGGCTGGGACGGCGCTCTGGGAGCCATCGTCGCCCGCGATGCCGATCTCACGTTGGCCGATGTGCGGCGCATCCAACACCTGATGGGCGCCGAATCAGGCGCCGCACGACGACAGATGCTGGAAGGTGTGCCCATCGATCGGGCGGCCCTGGGCGACATCCCGACGCTCGTCCTGGGCGCTGGTCTGGACGACCGTTTCCCGGAGACCGAGAGTCTGGCGCTGGCCGGCTGGCTCGGCGCGGAGTACCAACCCTTCCGTGCGCATTCCCACTTCGGTCTGGTCGTCGGCGAGCAGAGTCACGAGGAGGTCGCCGACGCGGTGCGTGCCTTCCTGGAGGCCCATCGGTTGTAGGTCGACCCGATCAGGCCCGTGATAGCATCGCGGCCGAGCCGCATTCGTCTAGAGGCCCAGGACACCGCCCTCTCAAGGCGGAGATCACCGGTTCGAATCCGGTATGCGGTACCAATCTCGCCCTCATCG
>JACCYW010000375.1 GCA_013696275.1 Chloroflexota bacterium
CCGGATTGCGGGCGGACGGCTCCGTGCCGCTGATGAACCACTCGCGGGTGGTCTCCCGGGTCCATGCTCCCGGCTGGCCGCCCGACCATGCGTCCATCGTGTCCTCCACGACGCCGCGCTCCGGCCGCTGGAAGTCGGGGGTGGGCTGACCGTCCATGTACTCGCGCATGAAGGCGTGCCAGACCCGGCCCGGACCCTGGGTGGCGAAGAACTCATCGGCGTCCACGATCTCCGGCGCGCTATGGTCGCTGTTGCCCAGCCACACCCCGACCGCCAGGGCTGGCTCGCCCTCACCGGGCGGTTTGGGCAGTAGACCGTAGGTCGAGAGATCGAGGGTGTCATTGGCTGTCCCGGTCTTGACGGCCATGGGGCGGTGCGAGCCGCCCGGCCCGTTCTCGAGGTTGAACTCCGGCCCCCAGATGAAGTTCTGGCGCGGGTCGCTGTTGCCCTCCAGGATGTCGGCCACTATCCACGCCGCCTCAGCGTCCCAGACGCGCGACGTAAGCGGCTCGCCGGCCGTGAAGATGGCGTTGCCGGAGTCGTCGGCGACCTCCAGGATCATGCGCGGCGCGGTCACCAGGCCGCCGTTGCCGAAGGCTCCGTAGGCCGCCGTCAGGTCGAGCATGCGCACCTCGACGGTGCCGATGGCGCTGGCCAGCCCACCTTCCGCTATGTGGCCCGGGCCGCGCAGGAACTGGAGCCCGGCACGTTGCGCTGCCTGGCCGACAGCCTCGACGCGCGTCCGCTCGATGGCGCGGATGGCCGGGATGTTGAGGGAGTACTGGAGCGCCTGCCGCACGGTCACCGGACCGCGCTCCTGGCGATCCGAGTCCTTGGGCTGCCACTCTCGTCCGAAGGAGGTGGTCACGTCGAGCAGCACCGTGCCGGCGGTGATGGCCTTCTCCTGCAACCCGGTGGCGTAGACGAGGGGCTTGAATGCCGATCCGGGCTGACGGAAACCCTGGACGACATCGAACTTGGGGTCGAACTCGGGCGAGGCCAGGTCCTCTCGGTAGTAGCCGGCGCTCCCGACATAGGCGAGCACATCGCCGGTCAAGTAGTCGAGCGCGGTCATCGCTCCGTTGTGGATGTTCTTGCCCCGGATCTCCCTCATCCAATCCTCGTCCTGGCGAAGGTTCCGCTCCTCTATCGCCCGCTCGAACTCGGCCTCCGGAAGCTGGGGCACGATGGTCGCCGCTTCCAGGTACTTCTCGGCTTCGGCCTGCGCCTCCATGTCCAGGGTGGTGATGACCCTGTACCCGCCACGTTCTGCGGGCTCGCGGTCACCGAGCAGGCTATCCAACTCCGCTTTCATCGCCCACACGAAGTGCGGTGCGGTAAAGATGAGCGGCTGCTCACCGGCCAGCACGATCGGTTCGTTGAGCGCCTGTTCGAGCTGTGCGCGAGTCAGCCGTGTCCATCGGCCATGACCCTCGGCGATCGAGGCCAGGATGAAGTTGCGGCGCTCGACCGGCGGCACATTGGTGCACGTGCTGCCGGGCGCTGCACTGGCGATGGGGGCCGATGGCGTGGCGCGCGGCGAGGGAGGCGCGGTGATGGGCGGCGAGGTGCTCGACGGTGGCGAGCCGCTCGGCGCCGGGGAGGTCGAGGCGCTCGGGGCCGGGGAGGCGGAAGCGGCCGGCACATCCACGGTGCCTGAGCCGGTGGTCGAGCAGACGGGCACGATGAGGCGACCGAAGGCGTCCTCTTCGGCGTAGCGATAGGGGTCGAGGGTGGACGGTGACTGGGGCAGGCCGGCCAACAGCGCGGCCTGGGCGACCGTCAGTTCGGGCAGCGGCTTGTCGAAGTACACGTCGGCCGCGGCGGCCACGCCGTAAGCGTTGTGACCGTAGAAGATCTGATTGAGGTAGGCGGTGAGGATGCGCTCCTTGCCTTCCTCAAGGCCATATGTGCGCTCTACGTAGTCGGTCAATCGGCCTGCCTGGATGATCTCCTTCGCCTTGCGCACCCTAGCATCGGCTTCAGGATCCAACACCTCGGTCGGCAGGAGCCCGATCTCAGGCGCTCGCACGAACTGCTGCGAGATGGTCGATGCGCCGCGGAGCACACCGGTGCGCAGGAACTCGAGGGCGGCTGATGCGATGGCTGACGGGTCGTAGCCTTCGTTGCTCCAGAACGTCCGATCCTCGACCGAGATGGTGGCATCCATGACGAGCTCGGGGATCTCTTCGAATGTCACGACGTTACGTCGCTCCGCCTGGAAGCGGGCCAGCTCCACGGTGCCCGTTCGGTCGTAGACCACGGTCGGCTGAGCGAAGCGGATCTGTTCGAAGCGGCTGACGTCGGGCAAGTCCTGGCCGAGCTGGTCGACGGTGCTCAGCGCCGCACCCCCTACGGTCAGGCCAGTGGTGGCGAAGACCACCACGAAGCCCAGCAGGATGACGGTCAGTGCGAGCGGCAGCATGCTGCCACCGCTGCGCGCCGGGCGACTCATGGCCCGCGCCACTGCGACGCGGGTAGCCAGGGACGAGGAGCGATGCTGGCTGGTCGCGGGCCGGATACGCCGTGGCTGGGAGCGGTAGGACACGGTCAGATGATGGGGGTGGGAGCAGGAATGCGCATCACGTACCTATGACGGATCAGGGCGTCGGGTCATCGGTAGGTACGCTGGAGGGGCATGGCCTGGATCATCGCCTTGGCCGGGTGGGCCCAGGGAGCCCTGATTCCCGTCAGCCTGCCTCCTCAGCCGGCCTTGCTGGTCTGGCGCCCGCCTTTGCCGGTCTCGCTCTGCGCTTGCGAGAGCCGCTTGTGCAGCAGGCGCAGGACTGCCCGCTCCTCCGTATCGGTGATGGACCCGGGCGTGTCCCGAGCCAGCTCTTCCGCGACCCGCTGTCTGGCCGCGCGGACCATGGTCCCGTCCAGGTAGGCGTCGATGATTCCGGGGTGGACATAGCACTGTCGGCACACGGTGGGCGTATTGCCCAGGCTGCGGGCCACCTCCTCGATGGCCCGGGCGACGCCCTTCTTGG
>JACCYW010000385.1 GCA_013696275.1 Chloroflexota bacterium
AGCGTGACCCAGTACGACGCGCTTCCCATGCCGCCGACCGCCGAGGCTGTGCGCGACCGACGCCGCTATCGAGCCCGGGCCGTGCTCCTGGTGCTCGGGGCGGGCCTGTCGATCGTGCTGGCGACGATGCTCGTGGAGAGCGGACCCCAGCCCCTGGAGATGCTTCAGGCGGCCATCCTGGTCGCCATCGCCGTCAGCGTGGCGGTCCAACGGCGGACCACGGCCCGAGTGGGTCGAAGACGTCAGGCCAGGGAGCGCAGCTTCACGCGCATCCTCCAGGGACTCTCCCGTTCCGTCTCGCCCGAGTCGATCGTGGCCGCCATCATGGACGAGTTGCGGTTCACCTCCGGCGCGGATCACGTGGTAGTCGCCCGCCAGACTGAACCGGACGGCACCATGGAGGTGACCTTGGTGACGGCCAGTCCGAGCGTGCCCGCATCGCGGACACTGCTCGCTCCGGACATCCTGGGTCACGCGAAGCCCGAGATTCCCCGACCGCAGTCAGCGTTGTCCGAGGGTTCGCCGCGTTCGGCGCCATCGTCGGCGCGCTTCCAGGACGCCGCTGATGAGCTGGCCCGCCGTGTCCGGGCCGGTTATGGCCTGCTGTACACGCTGTCTGAGCCGCTCATCGCCGATCGTCGCTTCGTCGGTGCCCTGATGCTGTCGAAGCGCACGCGGGATTCCTGGCTGGAGCAGGATCGGCGGCTACTCCACTGGGCGTCCCAGGAGGTGTCAGCCGCACTGGCCCGCGCCTATGCGCTCGAGGAGCTGGAGACGCGGGCCAACATCGATGCCTTGACCGGTCTCCCCAACCGCCGCTATCTGGACGAGCTGGTGAGCATCATCAGGCCGCGCCGCCGGGCCGGCGACGACCTGGGCATCCTGATGATCGACATCGACCGATTCAAGACACTCAACGATCGTTACGGCCACGCCACCGGGGATGTCGTGCTGCGCGCGGTCGCCGGTGCCATCCACAACACCGTTCGTGCGGAAGACACGCCGGCGCGCTACGGGGGCGAGGAGTTCGCCGTGATACTGCGCCGGGCGAGTGCCAAAGCGGCCGCCGAGGTGGCCGAGCGTGTGCGCTTGGCGGTGAAGACGATCCCGCCGGACAGGCTCGGTCTGGAGCACCCGGTCAGCGTCTCGGTCGGCGTCGCGGTGGCCGGCGATGGCGACCAGGATGTCCGGACCATCATCGAGCGGGCCGACCGAGCGATGTACGTGGCCAAGCGCGGTGGCCGTGACCGGGTGGCTACGGCGTGAGACACGGGAGTCGGCATGAGACACGGGTGGCTACGGCATGAGCCCTGAAAGCCGCCGCGCGCGGCGCTCTGCGCCGCCCCGTCCCAAGCGCGACGATCCGCCCCTTGCCGAGCCGGAACCTGGCGCCGAGGTCGAGGCACCGACCGGCGAGGCTGACTCACCAGCGCCGGCCGCGTCCGAGGCGATCGTCATCGATCCCGATGAGCCGCCCTACGACTCACGGCCGCGCGCCTCGCGCGGAGACGATGTGCCGTTGCTGGGCAATGACGAGCTCGCGCGCATCTTCTTCGACATCGGGGACATGCTGGAGCTGCGGGGCGAGCTGCCGTTCAAGGTCGGCGCTTACCGGCGGGCTGCCGACTCCATCGCCCATAGCCCTGCCTCTGTGGCCGAGGGCTATCTAAGCGGCCGACCACCGCGACTGCCGGGCGTGGGCAAGGCCATCGACGACAAGTTGGCGGAGCTGGCGGACACGGGTCGCCTGCGCTTCTACGAGCAGCTTCGTCGAGACGTTCCGCCCAGCCTGGTGACCCTGCTTCGCGTCCCGGGCCTGGGACCGAGGACGGCCGGCGACATCTGGCGGGCGCTGGGCATCGCCAGCCTCGAGGAGCTACAGGCAGCGGCCACGGATGGCCGCTTGCGTGGCGTCCGCGGCATCAGCGAGCGGACCGAGAAGAAGATCCTCGACGGGCTCGAGCAGGTGCGCCGCCGTCCGCCGACCAGGCTTCGGCTTGGTCAAGCCCAGGAGATCGGGCATCGGCTCGCCACCTTGCTCGAGGCGGTGCCTGGGACCAGGCAGGTGCTGATGGCAGGCTCCTATCGACGTGGCCAGGAGACGGTGGGAGACCTGGACCTGCTGGTCGAGACGGACCGACCGACCGAGTTGATCGAGCGGCTGCACGCCTCGGCGGCGGTGGAGCGCGTGGGGGGTCACGGCGGCCGGCTGGGCCGACTGCGGACGACGGTCCAGCTGCTCCGCGGGCCGCAGGTCGACCTGATGACCATGCCACCCGGGCAGACCGGGACTTACCAGATCCACTTCACCGGATCGGCCGCCCATAACGTGCGCCTGCGTGAGATCAGCCGCGACTTGGGCTGGAGCCTCTCCGAGCATGGCTTGTCGCGGCTCGGCGAGGACGGTGAGGCGGTCGAGGGAGGAGAAGGCGCGGAACGTCGCACCTTCGCCACCGAGGCTGAGGTCTATGACTTCCTGGGCCTGGCTTATGTCGAGCCTGAGTTGCGCGTGGATCGGGGCGAGGTGGAGGCAGCGCGAGAGGGTCGACTGCCCGAGCTCGTCACCTTCGACGATCTCCAGGGCGACTGCCACACGCACTCCGAATGGTCCGACGGGTCCCGATCGATCGAGGCCTGGGCGGAGGCCGGGCGTCGTCGTGGATACGCCTACCAAGTGCTGACCGACCACTCCCAGAGCTTGACCATCGCCAACGGGCTGGACAGGGGCCGCGTCGAGGAGCAACGCACCATCATCCGCGGGCTGAACGAGCGTTTCGCTCAGGAGGAGGCAGCCGGCGAGGTGCCGGCAGAAGCGCACCCTTCCGGGTTCCGGCTGCTCCACGGTTGCGAGATGGAGATCAAGACCGACGGCACGCTGGACTATGACGACGCGCTGCTGGCGCGCTTCGATGTCGTGGTGGCGTCGTTACACGTGGGTCGGCGCCAGCCGCGCGCTCAGCTGATGGCTCGATACATGACCGCCCTGCGTAACCCCCACGTCGACATCATCGCCCACCCCTCGGGTCGCAAGATCGGCCTGCGTGACGATCTCGATCTGGACTGGGATGTGTTCTACAGGGTGGCCGCCGAGACCGGCACGCTGCTGGAGATCAACGGCTCCGATGAGCGGCTCGACCTGGACGATCGGCGCATCCGGGCGGCGCTCGACGCGGGTTGCCGGTTCGTGGTCGACTCCGACGCGCACTACATGGGCGAGTGGGACAACGTCCGGTGGGGCATCGGCCTGGCGCGCCGCGGCTGGCTGGAACCTCGGGATGTCGCCAACACCCTTGGCCGGGACGACTTCCTTGCCCTGGTGGCGGAGAAGCCACAGCGGGTCTGAGTGGCGGAGCGACCACATCGAGTGTGCGTGGGCGGCGACCCCCCGATCTGGAAGGGCGGCGATCCCCGCTGGCCCAAACGCGCCCGGCGGCCGCCCTCAGCGTGTCGAAAACGCACCATCAGTGAACAAGCCAGGCCCAGCGGCCCCTCTCCGCGGTCCCATAGGGTTTCGTGTCTGAGGGCAGCGTCGGGCCATCCGCCTTTTCGGAGACATGCCTCGTTTCTGAGTCCTGGAGCGCGGCTTCCATGGCGCCAGCATCGCCGAGTAGCCCACCGAGCCGGCACAGCTCCAAGTGGTGTTCACTGATGCTGTGATCTTGATCCGATAGGAACGATCGCCGGCCGACCGGTCTCGATGTGTCGCGAGGATCTCGCAGGAAGCCGAGCTCGGGTGGAGTTCTCGCGCTACATCGCCGAAGCCCCAGCGTGAGGACCGCGGCCGGGTGGCCCTCATGCGCACTGACCATCGATATACCGTGAGTAAGCCACGCGAGAGGCCGCTCCCGCGAACCTATCGCGATACACCGCGACTCCTGCGCCGGCGTGTGCCCGCCCGGCCGGTGTGCGTGCTCGGGTCCCCGCCCCCGTGCGCCCGCGGGGGGACCGCCCGCCCCCGTGCGCCTACTGGCTTACGCCCTGGGTCCCCCTGAAGGTCGGGTGCTACACTGGCTGCTCGCCTAGTCAGACCCCGCGCCCCCGCGTGCCCACGCGCGCCGCTCGACCCCCGAGGAGCTCATGACCTTCGATTCATTGACCGAAAGCCCCGGCCCCAGCAGTGCCATCACCATCACCCGACTGAAGCGACAGTTGACCGAGCAGGCCATAGCGGCCGCCACAGCCGCCGATTGGAGCTCCGCTGTGGAGATCAATACGCGACTCCTGGAGCTCGGGCCCGATAGCGAGGCGGAGAATCGGATGGCCAAGTCGCTCTGGGAGCAGGGCGAGCTGGCGACAGCGCGGGAGCACTATCAGGCGGCGCTGGCGATAGACCCCACCAATCGCATCGCCGAGCGCAACATCGCCCGCCTGCGCGTGCTCCTCGCGGAAGCGGGGCGCAAGACGGTGCCGGCCCGGCCGGGCAGCAAAGCACCGGTCAGCATCTTCGTCGAGGAGACCGGCAAGACCGGCTTCGCACATCTGGTCGATCTGGCCCCCGCCCGCGAGCTTGCCCAGGTCAACCCGGGCGACCTGGTGGAGCTGTCGCCCGACGGACCGCGCATGCGCGCCACCTCGAACGGGACGCCGGTCGGTTATGTCGAGCCGCGCGTGGCGGCGCGCCTGCTGAAGCTGGTGGCGGAAGGCAACAAGTACGCCGCTGGCGTGACCAGCCTGGGTGACAAGGACGTCCGCATCATCGTCCGCGAGATCTACCAGGATCCGCGCAACTACGGCAAGGTCTCGTTCCCTACGGCGGCCCGCGTCAGCGACCTCCGGCCGTACACCAAGGGCACCCTGGTCCGCGAGGAGATGGACATGGAGGATGACCTGGAGCTCGACGAAGACGATGATGAGGTGGGTGACATCGGCTCGGTGCTGCCGGTCGAGGTGACCGCGGAAGAAGCATTCCAGGACGATGCGACCGACGAGGAAGAGGAGTCCTAGGGACGCCGCTCCGGCTGACGCGCTGACGCGCTGACGCGCCACCGGATGCCTCGCCGCATCCGCGTCGACGCTTAGACTGCCATCCGATGGTGGAGCCGCTGTCTACGCACTTTCGGCCGTTGCGCGGCTCGCTCATGCCGGCCTTCGAGGGTCTGGCGGCGCCGCCTTCGGAGCATCTGGTGGCCGCTGAGATAGAGGCGCGCACCGTGCCCGGCGATGTGGTCATCGAGCTCCACGGCCGTGGCGCATGGGTGACCCGTAGCGCCCTTGACCGCCTGCGGCGGGTCTACGACATCGAGTCGATCGGCCTTACCCGGCTGCAGGCCGAACTGGTCCTACGGCCACCGGACGTTCGCCACCTGGACGCGGCTGTGAACAGCTTGGCGGTTCACCTGCGCGCCGGGGTCGGTCTTCGCAGCGCCATCCTTGCCTCGTTCACCTCTCGCTGCGCGGCGTGCGGACGACCGGTCATCGTCGAGGAGTTCATCTGGCCTGGCGAGGGCGATGCACCAAGCCACAAGACCTACCGCTGCGAGGTCTGCGGCGGTCGTGGCCGCTCGTCGGTCGGCCTGACGGTGTCGGTCGATGACGAGGACGTGCGAGCGGCGCGTGAGATGGGTCGTGCGCCACCGGCCGCGCGAGAGTTCCTACGCGCCCGTTTTCCGACCCCGGAGTCGGGTCACCCCCTGCCCGGCCAGCTCGTCGATCTGTATTCACCGCGCAGCCTCGAGGCCTTCGCCCTGCTCGTCGAGCGGCTCGAGACCGACCTGCGGGCACCACCCATCGAAGCAGCACTCCGCCTGGCAGTGGCCCACATGCTGTTGCCCGGCAGCAGGCTCAACCGTCATCCCGGCCGTGCCGC
>JACCYW010000411.1 GCA_013696275.1 Chloroflexota bacterium
CTCCTGCCGCTGCGCGACTCGGTCATCTTCCCCTACGTGGTCGCTCCGGTCGGCTCCGGCGAGGACCGAACGGTTCGACTGGTGGACGATGCGATGCGCACCAACCGGCTCGTGGCGCTCGTCGCATCACGCGATCGAGAGGTCGAGGCGCCCGGTCCGGATGACGTCTATGGAGTGGGCATCGCGGCCACCATCCTGCAGCTCGGGCGGATGGGCGACGGCGTCCGTCTGGTGGTCCAGGGGGTGGAGCGCATCACCATCCACGAGGTCATCTCGACCGAGCCGTATCTGCTCGCCCGGGTTGGCGCACGGCCCGACCGCACGGTCCCTGATGCCGAGCTCGATGGCCTCCGCCGCGCGATCATCGACCTGTTGCGCACCTTCCAGACTCTCACGCCGGGTCTGCCGGCCGAGATCATCGCCGTGGCGGAGAGCCTGGAGGGCCCGCGCGAGGTGGGCTACCTGACCGCGAGCGTGCTGCCCATCGGGGTGGCGGACCGCCAGGCCATCCTTGAACGGGATCCCCTGGATGCCAAGCTGCGGCTGATCATCGAACGACTGCAGAGCGAGATCTCGGTCCGAGAACTGGGCCGCGCCATCGCCAGCCGGACGGAGGAGAGGCTTACCAAAGCGCAGCGTGAGCACATCCTGCGCGAGCAGCTTCGCTCCATCCAGGCTGAGCTTGGCGAGGGCGGTGCCGGATCTGAGCTGGATGCCTTGCGCGCCAGGGTGCAGGCGGCGAACCTGCCGCCCGAACCGGCTCGAGAGGTGCAGCGCGAGCTGGACAGGCTCTCCGCCATCCCGGAAGCCTCGCCCGAGTTCGGTCTCGTCCGCACGTGGCTCGAGTGGATGGCCGATCTGCCCTGGACCAACCTGTCTGGCGAAGCCATCGATGTGGGGCACGCGCGGTCGGTGCTGGACGAGGACCACTACGATCTCGAGGAGATCAAGGACCGCATCCTGGAGTACCTGGCCGTCCGCCGGCTTCGACACGATCGGGGAGCGGCGACTGGGCTCGGCGGCGGAGTCGTCAACGGCGCGGTGTCGGAGCCAGCCGAGGGGACTGACGGTGGCGCTGCCGGGACCGACGGTGACGCTGGCTCGCCACCCACGACGCCCGATGACGAGCATGCCCGAGAACCTATCCTGTGCTTCGTCGGTCCACCCGGCGTGGGCAAGACGAGCCTGGGTCAGTCCATCGCCCGCGCCCTGGGTCGCAAGTTCGTGCGCATGTCGCTGGGTGGGGTGCGCGACGAGGCGGAGATCCGCGGTCACCGGCGCACCTACATCGGAGCCCTTCCGGGTCGCATCATCCAAGGCATCCGAAGGGTGGAGACGCGCGATCCGGTGTTCATGCTCGACGAGATCGACAAGGTCGGATCCGACTGGCGGGGTGACCCGACTTCGGCGCTGCTCGAGGTGTTGGACCCCGCCCAGAACGACTCCTTCACTGATACCTATCTGGGCGTCCCATTCGATCTGTCACAGGTCCTGTTCATAGCGACAGCGAACACCCTCGAGACCATCCCGGGGCCTCTCCTCGACCGGATGGAGATCCTGCGTATCGCGGGCTATACGGTCGAGGAGAAGCTGGGCATCGCCAGGCGCTACCTCGTGCCGCAGCAGCTTCGTGCCCACGGCCTGCGCCAGAGCGAGCTGGCCTTCAGCGACGAAACACTGCGCCAGATCATCCGCGGCTACACCCGTGAGGCAGGCGTGCGCGACCTGGACCGCCGCATCGCTGCCGCCTGCCGCAAGGTGGCTCGACGCATCGCCGAACGGACCGACGATGATGGCCCAAGCCAGGAGCCGCCTGGGCCGACCACCGTCGAGCCGTCCGACCTGGCCGAGTACCTGGGCCGTCAACGTCACTACGACGAGACGGCAGAGCGCACGACCCTGCCGGGCGTAGCGACCGGTCTGGCCTGGACGCCAGTCGGCGGCGAGGTCCTCTTCGTCGAGGCAGCTGCGCTGCCCGACCCGGGCGAGCCATGGTTGATCCTCACCGGCATGCTCGGCGATGTGATGCGCGAGTCGGCTCAGGCCGCTCTCACCTACGTGATCTCAGGATCGGCTCGGCTGGGCATCGAGCCGCGCTTCTTCTCAGGCAAGCGCGTGCATGTCCACGTGCCGGCCGGAGCATTGCCCAAGGACGGACCCTCGGCCGGAGTGGCGATCGCGACGGCCATCTGTTCGCTGGCCCTGGGGCGACCCGTCCGTGACCATGTCGCGATGACCGGTGAGATCACACTGCGCGGCAAGGTCCTGCCGGTCGGTGGCATCAAGGAGAAGGTGTTGGCGGCTCACAGCGCGGGCGTGACCACGGTCATCCTGCCCCGCCGCAACGAGCCGGACCTCGACGACATCCCCGACCCGCTGCGAGCAGAGATCCGCTTCGTGCTGGCCGACACGGCGGATGAGGTGTTCGCCGAGGCACTGGGCATCCGAGTGGCGGCTGAAACTAGTCACGAGAGAGGGCCAGCTGACGCGTCGATGAAAGAGCTACCGGCCGCATCCTGATGTCGTGGAAGCGACCGCCGGGGCATCTTGTGCCGGTCAAGGAACGCCGATCAGGAGGACCGAATGGATGAGGCGGCGCCGTCAGCAGCCAGCCACATCGATATGCGCGATGGGGATGACTTCACCTGTCCTAACTGCGGCTGCGAGATCATGCTCAAGCACCACGGCGACGAGGCAAAGATGCAGCGCATGCAGATGTTCACTTGCTGCTGCGGGGTGACCATGGAGTTCGAGCACCCGCGCTGAGGAAAGGGCGGCCGCGGCGGGTCATGCCTTGGCCCGGGAGGTCCGCTTCCTGGGCTCCTTGGCTGGCAGCGTGAGTACGTACGCGACGGCTATCTCGAACCAGACGCGAACGGCGGCCGGGTCGGCGGCCACGTCGGGCGGCAAGGCGAGGTATTCGCGCATGGGTCGCCCGGGCATCGGCTCGAAACGGGACCAGCCAGCGGCGAGGCGTTCTTGGCGCGCCTCTTCGGGCAGCCGTACGATGAAGGTGTCTTGATGCAGACCGGCCGCCATGTTGCCGCCCACGAACCCGGTCGGCATGCCGAACATCTGCCTGATGCGCAGGCCCTCGATGCTGTTCGCGATCTCGGTGAATCGGTCGGTCAGTTCCGCCCGCGGCTTCTTCCAGTCGTCCATGCTCTACTCCTCAGTGCACGACCTACTGATACCACGGCGCTGGCCGCGCCGTCATCGACAACAAGGTGCAGCTGATGCATCGTCACACGGAGGAACGAAGATGACCGACGAGAACGACAGTGAGCGACCGCCGATGGAGACGACCGGCGAGTCGGGCAGCCAGGGCGTGATGGAGCAGGTCCCACAGGCCGGCGAAGGGACCGACGAAGACGAGGCGATGACGACGACCGGGCCGGGCCAGGGCGGCTCTTCCGGCCGCACCGGCGAAGGTCCTACGGCCGAGACGGATGAGCGGCCCGTGGACCCTACCGGCGAGGGTTGAACAGGACCCTTCCAGCCAGGATCGAGCGCGTCGACGTCAAGGTCGGCTATGACCTATGGGCCGAGACCTATGACACGACCGCCAATCCGGTCGTGGCGATGGACGCGCGCGACACGATGGCACTGCTCGCGCCTGCCCGCGGCGAGCGGATCCTCGACGCAGGATGCGGTACCGGGCGCCATCTGGGAGCTCTGCTCGAAGCAGGCAGCGAGCCCGTCGGCATCGACTTCTCGACCGGGATGCTGTCGGTCGCCCGACGCAGGTACCCGTCAGTGCCCTTCATCACATGTGACGTCGGGGAGCGTCTGCCGTTCGAGACCGGCTACTTCGACGCTGTTCTGTGTGCCCTCATCGGTGAGCATCTGACCGACCTCGCGGCTACCTTCGATGAGCTGCATCGCGTCCTGCGCGAGGGTGGTCGACTCGTGTTTTCCGTCTATCACCCGCAGATGGCGGCGGCCGGCAAGGAAGCTCACTTCCAGCGCAACGGCACGGAGATCCGCCTCGGCGCGATGCGCCATACGCTCGATGACTACCTCAGCGCCATGCAGCGGGCCGGTTTCCAAAGCATCTCTCGCCGCGAGTCCCTGGGCGACGAGCAGCTCGGCGCCGACGTGCCTGCTGGCGCGTCACTGCTGGGCTTTCCCGTGCTCCTGATACTGCTGGCCGACAAGGGCCGCGCCGAGCCCGCTGGCAGTCTCGCGTGAGCCTCATCCGACTGACCATCGGCCGAGGACTGCTGGACACGGCGGTCGTGGTCGCCTTCGATGGCTGGATCGACTCGG
>JACCYW010000451.1 GCA_013696275.1 Chloroflexota bacterium
TCAGGCTCGTACGACTGCCGGAGGCCTGACCGATGCTCGACCGCCTGGTGCGCCGTCGCCCGGCCCGCCCGGACCTTCCCGCTGATGCTCCGCGCGTGCTGCTCATCGATGATGACGCCGAGGAGCACCTCCTTATCGAGGATCTCCTGGCTCGTGTGCCCGGAGCCGCCTACCACCTCGACTGGGTAACGAGCTACGAGGCCGGATTGGAGCGCCTGACGACGAACGAGCACGCGGCGGCGTTCGTCGACCTGCGCCTTGGCGGTAGGAACGGGATGCAGCTGCTCGCCGAGGCCAGCGCACACGGCAGTCATGTGCCGCTCATCATGTTGACCGGCGAAGACGATCCTCAGGTCGATCATGCCGCGCTCTCGGCCGGCGCGGCTGATTTCCTGGTCAAGGGTCGTATCGAACCGCCCGACCTGGAGAAGTCGCTGCGCTATGCCATCGCCAGGGGTCGGGCGCTCGGCGAGGTCCGTCGGAGCGAGGCGCGTGTGGCGGCGCTCGAAGCCATCGGAGCGCTGCTCGCGACGGAGGGCATGACCAACGAGGCGCTAGGTCGGCTCGCGGCGCTGGTGGCCGAGCGCTTCAGCCGGCCCCATCTGTCGCTCTACCTGGGCTCGAGCGACCGCTTCTGGCTGCGCGCCCAGTGTGGCTATGAGGCCGTCGTGCCATATCTCGACGCCAGTGGCCCGGTGGCCCAGGTCTTTCGCACCCGGCGACCGTCGTTCGTAGCCAACCTGTCGGTCGATGCGGACGTCCGCGGGCGAGGTGAGCCGGGCATGGAGCTTTGCCTGCCGTTGCTGTGCGGGCCCGACCGGCTCGGTCTGCTGCTGGTGGGTTCGCCGACCGACGATCCCATCGGGGAGGCCGATCACGCCGCCCTGGTGTCGATCGCCGATCGCCTGTCCGTGGCACTCCAACTGGCCCACGATCGGCAGGAGGTGGCAGCGCGCGCGCAACGATTCAGCCGCCTGGCCAGGTTCGCCTCGGTGTTGAACGCGGCCGACGATGCCGAGGGTCTGTTCACGGCCATCCCGCGCGCGGCAGGCGAAGTCGTGCCCGCCGACACGATCATCCTGGCGCTGGCGGACGGGTCGAGTGAGGAGGGCCACTTCGTGGTCCGCGGCGCCGTGGGCGCGGCCGTTCCGATGTTGGGTTCAGCCCTCGAGCCGGTGGCGCCGGTGGCTCATGCCCTGGCGGCGCGGGCCATCACCATCGCGATGGTCGAAGCCGGCACATCGTCGCCCGGTCCCAGCTGGTCGGCCGCCGTGCCCTTGGTGCGCAGCGGGTCGATCATCGGCCTCCTGTTGCTGGAGCGTGATGGCCGAGGCTTCGAGCCGTTGGAACGCGAAGCGCTGCCCCTCATCGCCGATCAGCTGACGGTGGCCATAGCTGGTTGGCTGCGCTCGATCCAAGCGCAGGACCCGGGCCTGCCGCCGCCCGGCCTCACCAGCAAGGCTCATGTCGAGGCCTCCGTGGCCCGCTTGTTGAGCGCCCGACGCGAGCATCCCGAAGCGGAGCGGCTACCGCTCTCGGCGGTCATCTTCGAGCTCGTTGGCGGGGACGGCGACGACGAGGGCCCGCGCCGCGCGTCCATCGAGGAGGAGACCGGCCGCCTGGCCGGCATCGTGCTCGACCGCCTGCGGGCAAGGGATGTCGTCTGCCGCGACGGGCAGCGGGTGCTGGCCCTCCTGCCTGGCACCGACCCGGTCCACGCCGAGCAAGTCGCCATCGAGACGCTGCGCTTGGCCCGGGCAGCCGTCGGCGACGGATCGACCAGCCTGCTGCGGGCTGGTTGCGGTGCCGTGGAGGAGGCATCGGGCAGCCCGCTGGCAGGTGCTGAAGCGGCCCTGGTGATGGCCAGAGCGGTCGGTGGCGACACCGTCATCCGAGCCTAGGCTCTTGACCTTCGGTCGCAGCGTGGTATCATCTACCTAGCCCCAGGAACGTACCGACCCAGCGTCAGCGCGCGTCGCATCCGTTCGGCGGCCATTCTCGGCCGCTCGCTCCCGCGCTCATGTGGTCCATCCCCGGGCGCATCCCATCATCAGCCTGCGCGCGTCGAACGTGATGCCCGTGGGCGCTCACAGGGAACGAATGAACATCAACGAACTACGGCGCAAGGACATCTCCGAGCTTGTCCGCATCGGCGGCGACCTGGAGGTCTCCGGCGCGCCGGAGATGCGCAAAGACGACCTGGTCGAGCGCATCCTTCAACGTCAGGTCGAGCGTGGCGGTCAGCAATACGCGGCCGGCATCCTGGACATCGTCGACGATGGTTACGGCTTCCTCCGCCGGCGCGGCCTGATGCCCAGCCCGGATGACGTCTATGTCTCGTCGAGCCAGGTGCGTCGATTCGGACTTCGCGCCGGCGACCGTGTCGGGGGTGTCACGCGCTCGCCCAAGGACGGCGAGAAATACGGGGGCTTGCTACGGGTCGAATCGATCAACGGCGTGGACCCCGACACGGCACGACGACGGCCCCACTTCGAGGTACTGACGCCGATCCATCCGATCGAGCTGATCGACCTGGAGACGGACCCCAAGAACCTCAGCCAGCGACTCGTCAACCTGGTCAATCCGATCGGCAAGGGTCAGCGTGCGTTGATCGTCAGCCCGCCCAAGGCAGGCAAGACGATGCTGCTCAAGAGCATCGCCAATGGCATCACAACGAACTACCCGGAGATCCTGCTGATGGTCGCACTCATCGGTGAGCGACCCGAAGAGGTAACCGACATGCGCCGCTCGGTCAAGGGCGAGGTGATCAGCTCTACCTTCGATGAGCCGACCGAGAACCACACCCGCGTCGCCGAGATGGCACTGGAGATCGCCAAGCGCCAGACCGAAACGGGTCGTGACGTGGTCATCCTGCTCGACTCCATCACGCGGCTCGCGCGCGCCTACAACCTGGCTCTGCCGCCTTCCGGCCGAACCCTGACCGGTGGTATGGACCCGGTCGCGCTATATCCGCCCAAGCGATTCTTCGGCGCCGCGCGCAAGATCGAGGAAGGCGGCTCGCTCACCATCATCGGCACCTGCCTGGTGGATACCGGCTCGCGCATGGATGACGTCATCTACGAGGAGTTCAAGGGCACCGGCAACTCGGAGCTCATCCTCG
>JACCYW010000433.1 GCA_013696275.1 Chloroflexota bacterium
ATCCTCGCTGGGCTCGGCCGACTCCGCATCCTCGCTGGGCTCGGCCGACTCAGCATCCTCGCTGGGCTCGGCCGACTCAGCATCCTCGCTGGGCTCGGCCGTCTCCGCGTCCTCGCTCGGTTCGGCCGAGGCTGGCCCCTCGGTCGGCTCCGCCGGCTGGCTCGCTGCCTGCGACGGCACGGCCTGGCTGGCCGGTCGCTGGCTAGCTGTTCCCCCTCCACATGCCGCGACCACGATGGCCACGACGGATGCGAGCACCATTACTCGCCGATACGACATCTTTGCCTCCTCCTCATCGCCGAGGTCGACCCGGCACGGCTGCAGACTGTATCCCCCCTTGACCGCTCGGTCGAGCCCGATCGACCAGAAGCGGCCACCATCGCTCATCCTACGGTGGTGTCAAGCTTCGTGACGGCTCCTTGAGCAAGTCGCTGCGCTGGGCGATCCTGGGCCCGGGGCGCATCGCGCCTCGGCTGGTGCGCGCCATCGGAGCGAGCACTCGCGGCCACCTCGCCGCCGTCGCCAGTCGCGATGATGGTCGAGCGGCTGCCTTCGCGGCCACTCACGGCATCGCCCAGGCATTCGGTTCCTATCAGGCGTTGCTCCAGGCGCCGGATCTCGATGTCGTCTACATCGCGCTGCCCAACCACCTCCACGCCGAGTGGTCGGTGCGTGCCCTCCAGGCCGGTAAGCACGTGTTGTGCGAGAAGCCACTGGCCTTGACGGTCGAACAGGTGGACGCCATCGCGGCGGCCAGCCGACAGTCCGGCTGCGTGGCGGTCGAAGCCTTCATGTATCTGCATCATCCCCAGATCCGGCGCGCCATCGAGCTGGCCACCGACGGCACGCTCGGGCGGCTCGAGCTGATGGTCGGCACCTTCTCGTTCTACCTCGCCCATCCCGGCGACCCGCGCGCAGAGCGAGAGATGGGCGGCGGCTCGCTGTGGGACGTGGGCTGCTACCCGGTCAGCCTTGCCCGACGCATCGCTGGCCTGGAGCCGGATACTGTCGCGGGCCTGGCCCGATTCGATGCGTCGGGCGTCGACCGGACCTTCATCGGCCAGCTTCGCTTCCCCGACGGATGGTTGGCTCAGTTCGACAGCGGTTTCGCAGCGCCCGACCGGGAGCGGGTGGAGATCGTGGGCAGCGATGCGACCATCATCCTCGATGCCCCGTTCCTGCCCGAGCCGGACGGTCCAGCGCCATCGCTGAGGCTCTGCCGCGGCCGCGAATGCCAGACCATCGACGTACCATCCGTCGATCAGTACCGGGCGGAGGTCGACGACATCAGTGCGGTCATCCTGGACGGCGCTTCACCGCGCGTGAGCCTTGACTTCAGCCGCGGCAATGTCGGTACCTTGATGCGGCTTGATCAGTCGGCCAGGCAGGCTGCGGCGGGCAGCTCGGCGCCTGCCACATGGCTCGACCGATGAGCGTCGAGAGAGCCATGCCCAGCCGCCGGCGGCGCTGGGCAGTGGCCGTTGTCGTTGCTTCCATGGGCGCCATCGCGCTCCTCGCCGTCACCCTGGTCGTGGCGCGACCGCGGGCCACGGAGCAGGGCTGTCAGCCGACGAGCGCTCCGGCCGGACAGTCCGTGGCGCGCCTCTGGAACCAGGCGCTGCTCGATGGCATCCGCCGCGACCTGCCGGCGCCGACCGTCCACGCCCGCAATCTCTTCCACGTCTCGGCGGCGATGTGGGATGGCTGGGCGGCCTACGATCCCGTCGCCACCGGCTACTTCCTGACCGAGAAGCAGGCAGCGCCTGATGTCGCCGCTGCGCGCGACGAAGCCATCAGTTACGCCGCTTATCGAGTGCTGGAGGCGCGCTATATCGAGGCGGTCGGCGCCTCGGACACGATCCCCCAGTTCGACGCGCTCATGGCCGCGCTGTGCTACCCCATCGATGTCACGACCACGGCCGGCGACACACCGGCCGCCCTCGGCAACCGCATCGCGGCAGCCGTCCTGGAGTACGGCCGGGAGGATGGGTCGAACGAGGCTGAGGGTTACAGCGACCCGGACTATGCACCGGTCAACGGTCCGCTGGTGGTGTCCGCATCGGGCACCACGATGAGCGACCCCAACCGCTGGCAGCCGCTGCAGCTTGAGGACATGATCTCTCAGAACGGGATACCCATCGCGAACGGGGTCCAGGAATTCATCGACCCGCATTGGGGTTCTGTGGCCGGCTTCGCACTGCCTGCGGGGGGCGCTGAAGGTCTGCCCATGGATCCCGGCCCCCCGCCCCGGCTGCACGAGACCTCCGATCGAGCATTCAAGGACGAAGCCGTGGCCATCATCCGGTACAGCAGCCTGCTCGACCCGGCTGCCGGGTCACGCATCGACATCTCGCCCGGCGCGCTGGGCGGTAATCCGCTCGGCACCAACGACGGCACCGGTCATCCTTTGAATCCGGTCACTGGCCTGCCCTATGAGCCGCATCCGGTCGATCACAGCGACTTCGGTCGGGCACTGGCCGAGTTCTGGGCCGATGGCCCCAGGTCGGAGACGCCGCCGGGTCACTGGAACACCATCGCCAATTCCGTGTCCGACCAGCTGGCACCGGATCTGCGCGTCGGCGGCTCGGGTCGAGTGGTCGATCGGCTGGAGTGGGATGTGAAGCTCTACCTCACGCTGAACGGCGCGAACCACGATGCCGCGGTGGCGGCCTGGGGAGCGAAGAAGCACTACGACTCGGCGCGGCCGATCTCGATGATCCGGTACCTGGGTGGGCTCGGCCAATCGAGCCATCCAGATGGCCCGTCATACCATCCCGATGGGCTGCCTCTGGTGCCTCATCTGGTGGAGTTGGTGACGCCTGAGACGACCGCCTCGGGTGAGCGGCACCAGGCCCTGCGCGGCGATGAGGGAGCGATCGCCATCCGGGCCTGGACGGGCAACCCCGCCGACCCGGAGGTCGACACGGCAGGGGTCGACTGGATGCTGGCGGTGGATTGGGTGCCCTACATGCGCCCCACGTTCGTGACCCCGGCCTTCGCCGGCTATGTCTCCGGCCACAGCACCTTCAGTCGTGCGTCAGCCGAGGTGCTGGCCGCGTTCACCGGCAGTGAGTTCTTCCCAGGCGGGCTGAGCGAGTGGACCATCGACGCCGGCTCGTACCTGGTCGAGGCTGGTCCTGAGACGGACGTCACGCTGCGATGGGCGACCTTCTACGATGCGGCTGATCAGGCCGGCCTGGCCCGCCTGTACGGCGGGATCCACATCCCCGCCGACGACTTCGCCGGCCGAAGGCTCGGCGCGGCTTGCGGCCTGGGTGCCTGGCAGCAGGCCCAGCGGCACTTCGGCGGTGCGCCGGCCGGATGATCGCGAGGCGACGGGTGGCCGTGCTCATCGGCGGCGTCGTGACCGTGTCCCTGCTGGCTGCCGCCGTGGTCGGCGCATGGACGTGGTCGCGACAGGACGTCGCCGCCGCCGCGCTCGGTCCGCCGCACTTCCTCGATGAGGCGATGGCGGCCGGCATCGACCACTCCTACGAGGGCGACTGGACCTTCTTCGTCGGCGGTGGCATGGCCGTCTTCGACTGCGACGACGACAGGAAGCCCGACCTGTACTTCGCCGGCGGCGCCAGCACGGCGGCCCTGTATCGCAATCAGAGCCCGCTCGGTGGGACGCTTCGGTTCGACCACCTGCGCGATCCGTCGACTGACCTGACTTCGGTGACCGGTGCCTATCCGCTCGATATCGACGCTGACCAGCGGACCGACCTGGCCGTCCTGCGGCTAGGTGAGAACGTACTCTTGCGGGGACTTGGCGACTGCCGGTTCGAGCGCGCCAACGAGGCGTGGGGCTATGACGGAGGGAGCGACTGGACGGTCGGGTTCAGCGCCAAGTGGGAGGCATCGGCAGGCCTTCCCACGCTCGCATTCGGTGACTACGTCGCCCTCGACGAGTCCGGGCAGAACACGGGCACCTGCTCCGACGGCGAGCTGGTCAGACCAGCGGCGTCGGGCGGCTACGCCGCGCCCATCGCATTGGCGCCAGGCCGGTGCACGCTGTCGATGCTGTTCAGCGATTGGGACCGCTCCGGGCGAGCCGACCTGCGGATGACCAACGACCGTCATTACGATGCCCAGGGTGAGGAGCAACTGTGGCAGGTGGCGGATGGCCAGGCGCCGCGGCTGTACACGCGCGAGGAGGGCTGGGCGAGGTTGGCCATCTGGGGGATGGGCATCGCCAGCCAGGATCTGACCGGGGACGGTCATCCGGAGGTGTTCCTCACCAGCCAGGGCGACAACAAGCTCCAGACGCTGGCCGATGGACCTGGCCAGCCGACCTACCGCGACATCGCCATCCGCCGCGGCGTGACGGCGCACCGTCCCTTCACCGGCGGCGACGTGATGCCATCGACCGCGTGGCACGCCGAATTCGACGACCTGAACAGCGATGGCTTCATGGATCTCTTCATCGCCAAGGGCAACGTGGAGGCCATGGCCGAGTACGCCACGCTGGATCCCAGCAACCTCCTGCTGGGACAGCCGGATGGCATCTTCGTGGAAAGCGCGGAAGCGGCCGGTGTCCTGAGCTATGCCCGCGGCCGCGGCGGTGCGGTGGTCGATCTCAACCTGGACGGCATGCTCGACCTGGTCAAGGTCAACCGGCGGGAGAACGTCGAGCTCTGGCGCAGCGTCGGCGCGGGCGACGCCGAACGACCGGCTCCGATGGGCGACTGGGTCGCGGTCGACCTGGAGCAGACGGGGCCGAACCCTGACGCGATCGGCGCGTGGATAGAGGTCGACATCGATGGCCGCATCACCCAGCGCGAGCGCACGGTCGGGGGCGGCCACGCCGGCGGCGAACTGGGCTGGATCCATTTCGGGGTCGGCGATGCGGACAGCATCCGCATCCGGGTCCGGTGGCCCGACGGTGAAGCGGGGCCATGGTCGACCCTGGGCGTGAACCGGTTCGCGATCGTCGAGCGGGGAGCTGTGGCGCCACATGAATGGGTGGCCCAGTGACCGAGCTGCGCTGAGCGGCGATGGCTGGAGCCAGGCTCGCATCCGTCAGCCTGCCCGATTTCGGCATGCCGGGCTCGATGCCGGAGATCCCCAGCACGACATATGCGGCGCGCCTGGCGCGGCTCCGGGAACGGGCCGACGAGCGCCGCTATGACCGGCTGGTCGTCTATGCCGACCGCGAGCACAGCGCCAACCTGGCCTATCTGACAGGCTTCGATCCGCGCTTCGAGGAGGCGCTGCTGGTGGTGGCGCCGACCGCGGAGCCAGCCATCCTGGTCGGCAACGAGTGCTACGCCATGGCCGGTGCGGCGCCGGTCGCGATGCGCCGGCACCTGTTCCAGGATCTCAGCCTGCCCGGCCAGCCGCGCGACCGCTCTCAGCCGCTGGCCGAGATCCTGGCCGGGGAGGGCATAGGCCGAGGAGGCCGGGTTGGCGTAGTCGGCTGGAAGACGTATGCCGCTCTCGGGATGAGCGACGCGCCGGCCTACCTGGTCGATGAGCTGCGCCGCTTGACCGGCCCAGCTGGCGCCGTGGAGAACGCGACCGACCTGCTGATCGATGCCGCCGATGGCCTGCGGGTCGTCAGCGATGTCGACCAGCTGGCCGCCTTCGAATGGGCCTCCTGCCAGACGTCCGAGGGTGTCCGGCGCCTGTTGTTCGGCCTGCAGCCAGGGATGAGCGAGCGAGACGCGGTCCGGCTGCTCGACTGGAACGGCACGCCACTGTCCTGCCACCTGATGCTCTCGAGCGGTCCCCGCGCTTCGCTCGGGTTGCTCAGCCCGACCGACCATCGGATCGCCCAGGGTGATCGTTTCACGGTCGCCTTTGGTATCTGGGGCGCGCTGACGTGCCGGGCAGGCTTCGTCGTAGGCGACGCCTCGGAGTTGTCGTCGGGCATCGGCGACTACGTGGCTCGGCTGGTGGCCCCTTACTTCGAGGCGGTCGCGGAGTGGTATGGCGCGCTTCGTATCGGCCAGTCAGGCGGCGCCCTGCAGGCCATCATCGACCGCCACCTGGGCGATCCGTTCTTCGGCATCTTCCTCAACCCGGGCCATCAGTTGCACCTGGACGAATGGGTGAACTCGCCCATCGCCCCTGGCTCGACCATCGAGCTTCAGTCCGGGATGACCTTCCAGGTGGACATCATCCCGGCAACAGGTACGGACTACTTCACGACCAACATCGAAGACGGTGTGGCGCTCGCGGACGAGTCCTTGCGCGCTTCTTTCGCGGCCGACTATCCGAACGCCTGGGAGCGGATCCAGCGTCGCCGCGGCTTCATGGCTGACTCCCTGGGCATCGATCTTCACCCTGATGTGCTGCCGTTCTCCAATATCCCCGCGTATCTGCCGCCGTTCCTGCTCCGGGCGGACCGCGCCATGACCCTCGACC
>JACCYW010000435.1 GCA_013696275.1 Chloroflexota bacterium
GGGTCAGCTCCTGGGCGATGGCCATGACGGTGGCGTGGATCCGTTCGTCGTCGGACGGCAGGAAGCGGACCAGCGGCATGAGCAGCAGCGACGCGTCCAGGGCGTCCGTGTCGTAGTGCTGCGTGAATACGCCGCGCGAGTCGACCCCGTTGGCCAGGATGTCGGCATGGATCTCGTCGGCGCCGGCCTGCCACCGTTCGGCGCTGGCTCGATCCTCACGAAGTCGCGCCAGTCGCGCGCCGCGGTCGGCCGCCACCCAGCACATCAGCTTGGAGGACGTGAAGTGTCTGGGTTCGCCGCGGACCTCCCAGATGCCCCGATCGGGTTTGCGCCAGCTCGCGAGTGCTGCCTCCACCTGGTTCGAGAGGATGGGCCAGAGACGTTCGTCCAGGTGATCGCGTGACTTGGTATGGATGTACACCGAGTCAAGGACCGCGCCCCACACATCGTGCTGCCGCTGGCCGTAGGCGTTGTTGCCGATACGTACGGGTCGGGCACCCTCGTAGCCCTGGAGATGCGTCAGGATCCTCTCCTCCAGCACACGCTCGCCATCGATGCCGTACATGATCTGGAGCTCCTCGTCGCGCTCGGCCATATCCATGATGAAGTAGAGATAGTCGTTCGCCTCCCAGTCGAAGCCGAGGGTGTACAGGCCCCACAGCGCGAACGTGGAGTCGCGGATCCAGGAGAAGCGGTAATCCCAGTTACGTTCGCCGCCGGGCGTCTCGGGCAGTGACGTGGTGGCCGCCGCGACCACGGCACCGGACGGACCGAAGGTGAGCCCCTTGAGGGTCAGCGCTGAACGTTCCAGGTACGACCGCCAGGGATGGTCAGGCACCTGGCCCCGGCCCAGCCAGTGCTGCCAGTGATGGGCTGTCCAGACAAGGCGAGAGTAGGCATCGTCATATGTCCTCGGTGCATCGCCACGACCCCAGGCCAGAGCGCAGAAGCGGGTCTCGCCCTCCTTGATGAGCGTCCGGCCGATGGCTCGCGGGCCCTCGAAGCCAAGGTTCAGGTCACTTGCCAGGGTCAGCTCCAGATCGGATCCCTCGAGCGTGCAGATGCCGCGGTGATAGCCGTCCTCAGCAAAGCGCCAGGCGCCCAGCGACGTCCCATAGTCGAAGACCGGCTCACAGTCGAGCACAAGCTGCATCTCGCCATTCACGCATCGGACGGTGCGCAGCAGGACCTGCTGGGCGTCGTAGTCGGTGGGTGCCCGTCGCTGTGATGACGAACGCCGGCGCTCGTGCTGCCAGGGCCCCATCAGCAGCACATCGCGGACGATGATCCAACCAGTCGGCGAGCCCCAGCTGGTCTCCACGACCATGGTGCCAGGCAGGTAACGTCGAGCGGCGGGCACCAGGCTGTCGGCCGGCCCAAGTCGGAAACCGCCGGCGTCACGGTCCAGGATGGCGCCGAAGACGCTGGGGGAGTCCATCCGCGGCAGGCAGAGCCACTCGATATTGCCACTGGGAGCTACCAGGGCGGTCGTCTCGCAGTCGGACAGGAAAGCGTAATCGGCGATGGGCGGAAAAGGAGATGCCCCGTCCCTCGCCGCATCGGGCGGCCGGTCGAGCTCGTCGTTCTCCAGTTCGTGTCGCATCGGGGCACTGTCTCCCTGCAGGGTGGCGACAGTCTGTCACGGCGCCGTAGGTGCGATGGTGGCGCTTGGCGATCAGCCATAGTCTGGTCGGTCAAGGCCATGACGATGGGCCAGGCAGGGACCACTGAGAAGTCTTTGCAAGGAGGCGTCCAGATGATGCTGATCCGTCGAGACCGTGACATCCACGACACCGAAGGCGGCTGGTTCCGAGCTCGGTGGCACTTCTCGTTCGACCGATACCGCGACCCGGACAATGATGGCTTCGGCGCGATGCGGGTCTTCAACGACGATCGACTGGTCCCCGGTGCGGTTTGGCCCCTCCACCCCCATCGCGACGTGGAGGGTCTGACCTATGTAGTGGAAGGCACGTTCGGGCACGAGGACAACGTGGGTGGTTCCTTCGGGCCGCTGCCGGCTGGATCGGTCCAGCGCATGACGCTTGGGTCGGGAGCACTCCATTCCGAACTGAACGCGTCACAGGACGAGCCCATGCGCTTCATCCAGATATGGATACTGCCCGACACGGCAGGCCTCCAGCCAGAGGTGGAGCAGCGCGTCTTCACCCGGCACGACCGGACGAACCGGTTGCTCAAGGTCATCGGCCCCGAAGGTGGCGACGTGGTCACGGTCCACCAGGACGCTTCCGTGCATGTCGGTGCGCTCGAGTCTGGGACGGAGCTCACGCACCCGCTGGGCAACGACCGCGGTGCCTACGTCTACCTGATCGAGGGGGCGGCTGACTTCGGCGAAGAGCCGGTGGCTCGCGGCGATGCGGCCAAGATCACAGATGAGCGTGAGGTCCGTATCCGTGCCCGCGTGGATAGCGAGCTCATCCTGGTCGACGTGCCGATGCGTTTCAAGCCGGTCGGCATCTGGGCCGGGCGCATCTGAGGTCGGCTTCGAGCAGGGCGCGTAGTCGCACTGGTCGACCTGAAGGCGGTAGGCTTCCCGTGCCGGCACCGCCCCAGCGGTCGAGCGCATGCCTCAGCGTGCGCGGTCGGAGTGGAGGAGAGAAGTGAGCATCGCGCCTGCGCGCCTAGGTGCGCGCCTGGCTCCTTACGTCGCGATCCTGGTCGCGCTCATGATCGTCGCGGCGGCTCCGGTCTCCGCGGCGGATACCGAGGTCCACCGGGTCGTCGGCATAGCCAAGGCCCAACGAGGAGATCCATGGTCTTTCGGAGCGGAGGGTCCCGCATCGTTCGATTGTTCGGGCTTCGTCTATTACTCGTTCAGAAGGGCCGACCTGCTCGAGCGCATCGGAGGCGCCCGGCGCACCGCTCAGGGCTGCTGGGACTGGTTCGCGCACCGCGGTCGCGCGAGCCGGTCACACGGGCGGCGAGGGGATCTGGTGATCTGGGGAGGCGGCCGGCATATGGGCATCTACCTGGGCAATGGCCGGGCTATCAGCGCGCTGACCTCAGGAGTGACCATCCATCGCCTCGATGGCTTGACGTCTTCCTTCACCACGTTCCTTCACGTACGGCTCGAACGGGGGTGACGGGGCGGCGGCCGCGATCTGCCCAACCCGTCCGTGGGTGACTCGCGGATGCGTTCGCTGGCGGTCAGCTTCAGAGACCCTAGGCCCGGTACCCGGTCGGGTGATGTAGCGATGCCCCGCCGCAAGCAGCCGGCCGATGGCATCGGCGGCCATTGGCGCAGCGAATAGGTATCCCTGCCCGCGATCACAATCGATCTCGCGCAGCAGCCTGACCTGATCGTCCGTCTCGACGCCCTCCGCTGTCGCTCGCACGCCCAACCCTCGTGCGAACGCGACCGCCGCCCGGACGATGGCGGTGTCCTCGCGGACGCGGCCGAGCCCGGCCACGAAGGAGCGGTCGATCTTCAATGCATCGACCGGGAAGCGCTTGAGGTAGTTGAGGCTGGCGTAACCGGTGCCGAAATCGTCGATGACCAGACCGACGCCGGCTGCCCGCAGATCACGCACTATCGAATCGGTGAGCGGCCCCTCGAAGACAGCGGCACTCTCTGTTATCTCCAGTCTGAGATCACTTGCCACGAGACCGCTGGCGGCTAAAGCGGTCGCGGTGAAGCCGACGATGTCATGGTCTCGGAACTGGCTGGCCGAGAGGTTGACACTCACCGCCAGTTCGGAGGCTGCCGCGTGACGTCGCTGCCAGTAAGCGGTCTGACGGCAAGCTTCCATCAGCACCAGTCGGTCGATGGGCACGATGAGACCACAGGCCTCGGCGAGTGGGATGAACTCGCCGGGTAACAGCAGGCCACGATCTGGATGCCGCCAGCGGACAAGTGCCTCCAGCTCACGGATGACGCCCGTTTCGAGGTCCACGACCGGTTGGTAGTGGACTTCCAGCTGGCCGTCCTCGATGGCGCGGCGCAGGTCGCGTTCCACGTCCAGCCGGGTCCACGCCTCGACGCTCATCTGTTCGTGGTAGACCTCGAGGCGAGCCTTGCCGTTCTCCTTGGCTCGATACATCGCCACATCTGCCTGCCGCATCAGGTCCTGCGCATCGCCACCAAGACCGGCAAAGCTGATGCCGATGCTGACCGAGATCGTGAGCTCCCGGCCGCCGACGGAGAACGGACGTTCGGCGTCGCGGCCGATCCTCTGCGCGATGCCGATGGCCTCACCCGCATCGGGCAGATCGACCAATAGGACGGTGAACTCATCCCCTCCGAAGCGCGCCGCCGTGTCGGTATCGCGGATCGAGTGCGTCATCCGTCGCCCGACCTGGATCAGCAGCTCATCTCCTGCCGTATGCCCGAGTGTGTCGTTGATGACCTTGAAATCGTCGATATCCAGGAACAACACCGCCGCCATACGGGGCCTTCCGGCGGTCGGATCGAGCGCTTTCTGAAGGCGCTCGACGAAAAGGGACCGGTTCGGTAG
>JACCYW010000454.1 GCA_013696275.1 Chloroflexota bacterium
GACAACGACAAGCTCATCCTATTCGACCGGAACCGGGCGCTCGCCGCTTCCTTGTCGGATGCCATCGCGGCGGCCTCGGGTGATCAGCTGCAAGGGCTGGTGGCCCTGTTGGTGGAGCGGATCGAGACGGCCAACCAGCGTGTCGCCCGGGTCGCCTGGACGCTCCCGGCGCAGCCTTTCTTTCGACGTGCGGCGGCAGAGGGCAACGACGAAGGTGCGCTGGTGTGGCGCCCCCGGAGAGATTCGAACTCCCGACGCAGGCCTTAGGACGGCCTCGCTCTATCCACTGAGCTACGGGGGCGCGGCATCGATCCTACAGCCCAGCGAGCCCGCGCGGCGGCCGGCCTTAGAATCTGACCCGAACAATGAGCGCCCCCTCCCGCACCGTGCTCCTCCTCTATCGTCGCGCCGACTGTCCGTTGTGCGATGAGGCGCGCGATGTGCTGCAGGCGAGCATGGAAGAACGTGCCGCCCGCGGCGAGCCGGTGCCGGTCGCACGCGAGGTGGACGTGGACTCGGACCCGGAGCTCGCAGCACGCTTCGGGCACCGCATCCCGGTGCTGGTGGCGGGCGACCACGAGCTGGGGATGGCGATGAGCGGTCGGCAGGTCCGAGCTTTCCTGGACCGCGTCATGGGTCGACTGGCCTAGGCATCGTGGGACCGACACCGTGGAACTGACCTTGGCGGCTGCGGTGATCGCCGGCATCGTCTCGTTCCTCTCGCCGTGCGTGCTGCCTGTGGTTCCCGCGTACCTGGGCCAACTTGGCGTGGTCGCGGTGGCTGCTCTTCCTGTTGCCGCGTCCTCGACGATCTCCGGCATGACGCCGCTGGCGGCGACGGTGACGCCCGCCGGCCCATCTGTCGCAACACCCGCCGGGCCAACCTGGGGGACATCGCGGGGCTGGCGCACGCTGCCGAGCGCGATCGCCTTCGTGGTCGGCTTCGGCACGGTCTTCACCGTCTTCGGGGTGACTGTCTACCAGGCGGCTGGACCGCTCTTCGAGAACCTGCCCGTGCTCCGGCAGGTCGGTGGACTGATCCTGGTCCTGCTCGGGCTGAACCTGATGGGCGTCCTGCGCATCTCGCGCCTGGCCGGCTCGTGGCGTCCGTTCGATCGCCCCTTCCGAACGCGCGGCCCGCGCCGGTCGGGGATCCTGGGCGGCCTGACGCTGGGTGGCATCTTCGCCGTCGGCTGGACGCCGTGCATCGGGCCGACCCTGGGGGCGATCCTGACCTTGTCCAGCCAGCTCGGCACGACGGTCGAGGTGGTCGCCCTGCTGGTGGCCTACTCGCTCGGGCTGGGGGTCCCGTTCGTGATCCTGGCCTTGGCCGTCGACCGGGCACCCGCCATCACCGGGCCGCTGGTGCGCCACGGCCGGACGATGGAGATCGTGGGCGGGGCGCTCGTCGTGGTCATCGGCTTGGCCATCACGTTCGACTGGCTCGCATTCCTGTACCGCACGTTCAGCTTCCTGGTGCCACAGGTATGACCGTCGACTCGGATGCTCACCGCGTAGGACGACTCTCGCGGCCGCTCATAGGCCCCTTCACCGGCCGACATGTACTGGGCCTGGTGGCGACATTGGCGGCGGTGGCGGTCATCCTGGCCGTGCTGACGGCACCCATCGCCCGACCGTCGACTTCGCCACTGCCTGTGCCCGGCGAGGACTTCGTGGCCATCGGTCCACCCGTCGAGGGACTGAGAGTGGGCGATATCGCGCCCGAGCTGTCCGGCCTGGTGGATGGTCAGCCGGTCGGCTTGACAGATCTGGACGGCCGACCGATCACCCTCGAGTCGTTGCGCGGCAAGGTCGTCTGGATCGACTTCTGGGCCTCCTGGTGCCCGCCATGTCAGGCGGAGACGCCGGTCCTGCGTGAGGTACACGAGACTCACAAGGACCAGGACTTCGCCATCGTCGCCATCAGCGTGCAGGAAACGTCACCGGACGATGTGCGCGCCTATGCCGAGACATACGGCCTGGAGTACACCATCGGCTTCGATGCCAGCTCGGCCGTCTTCCACACCTACCGCGCGTACGGACTACCGACCCAGCTATTCCTGGATCGCGATGGGGTCATCCGTCAGGTGATTAGGGGTCCCTTGACCGTTCTCGACGTAGAGCGGATCCTCGCGCCGCTGTTGGCAGCCACAGGGGGCTAGGGGGCGACCGGCCCTGCGTCCATCCACCAGTCGAACAGTGCCTGCCAGTCACCGTCGTCGTGGAATGCGTTGGCGAAGATGAAGTGAGCCCGGTCGGTCCACTGTATCTGCGCGTCATCGACCAGGAACATGTAGCAGAGTGCGCGATCATCATCGTTGACGATCGGCCCGGGGCCTTCCGGGCAGCCCGGACCATCGACCGTCCCGCCGCCGTTCTGGAAGCCTCTAGCCAATAGGTCATAAGTGGCATCCATCGACGCCTGGTCGACATAGAGCTCGTAGTTCACGTAGTCGATCTGGGCATCGATGGGCAGATCGCAGTCTGCGCCGGCCAGCTGGCCAAGCTCGGCCGGGAACGTCTCGGTG
>JACCYW010000444.1 GCA_013696275.1 Chloroflexota bacterium
TCCGCTCGGCTCGGTCACAGCTCGATGATAACCACGTCTGGCGGCTCTACCCGGCAGATACCGCACCGCCGGTCGTCATCCGGGCATATACCTCCGCATCGACGTTGCCGCCGGAGATGAGGCAGACGACCGGGACCTCGGCCGGCAGCTCGGCCTGGTGATAGAGCCACGCCGCCAGAGAGGTGGCTCCGGAAGGCTCGACGATGAGCCTGGCGGCTCGGGCAGCCCTGACCATCGCGCCCGCGATCTCGTGCTCGCTGACGGTGACGATGCCATCGACCAGGCGCCGGATGTGACGGAACGTGAGTCGCGACAGGGCCATGGTCCGCATCCCATCGGCGCTGGTGCGGTTGACCTGGGATGCCTCCCACCGAACGATCCTGTCTTCCGCCAGCGACTGTCTGGCGTCGGCTGCCAGCTCAGGCTCCACGCCGATGACTGCCGCGTCTGGTCTCAGCGCCTTGACCGCCGTGGCCACCCCAGAGATGAGTCCGCCACCACCGATCGGCACCAGGACCGTGAACGGGCCAGCCGGCAGGTGCTCGCCGGGCGGATCCTGGAGCACGGTCAGATCCTCCACGATCTCCAGGCCGGTGGTGCCCTGGCCACTGATGATCCGGCGGTCGTCGTAGGAGGGGATGAGGGCCAGCCCACGTTGGTCGGAGATGGCCTGGGCTCGAGTCTGGCGTTCGTCGCTGTCGGAGCCCACGAAGATGATGTCCGCACCGTCGGCCCTGACGCGGTCGACCTTGATAGCCGATGCATCACGGGGCATGACCACGGTGGCGCGTGTGCCGAGCAGTCGTGCCGCTCGGGCGACCCCTTGGGCATGATTGCCCGATGAGTGCGTGACGACGCCTCGCGCGAGCTGGTCGGCCGTCAGCTGAGCCAGTGCGTTGTAGGCACCGCGCAGTTTGAAGGCACCGATGGGCTGCAGGTTCTCGGCCTTCAACCAGACCCTGGTGCGGCCGCGCGGGTCGCCTGCGATGGGTTCTCCGAATGCCAGCAGAGGGGTCCGAAGGGTGATGCCAGCCAGGCGTCCAGCGGCCTCGCGGATCTCATCGACCGTGACCAGGGGCTCCTCGTCGACCGGGATCCGCGGCTCGTTGGGCAGGGCTGGCACGGGGCTATACTGCCTGAGTGCCTTCGGGGATGACCACCCACGAGATCGTTCAGGGCGCATCGGCCACGGCCCGCTCGTCCTCCCGCGCGGACGGCCTGAGGCACACCTACGGCTTCGACGATGTCTCTCTCGCGCCGGGCGTGGCCACCGTGGAGCCCGCAGAGGTCGACCTCTCGGCACGCCTGGCGGGGGCGACGCTGGGCATGCCCATCCTGGCAGCGGCGATGGATGCCGTGACCGATGTGCGGTTGGCCATCGAGCTCAACCGCCTGGGTGGCTTGGCGGTGCTCAACCTGGAGGGCCTCCAGACTCGATATGAGGATGCCGAGCCGGTGCTCCAGCGCATCGCTGACGCGGCCGAGGCTGACATCGCCGACATCCTTGCCTCGTCCTATGCGGCGCCGGTGCGAGAGGGACTCGTCGCCCGGCGGATCGCTGAGCTGAAGGGCTCAGGTGTGCCGGCCATCGTGGCGGCCACTCCGGCGTCGGCCCGCCGGCTCGGACCGTTCGCTGCGGAGCACGGTGCCGACGTGTTCCTGGTCCAGTCCCAGGTCTCCTCCGCTCGGCACCTCGCGTCGGGCTACGATCCGCTCGAGTTGGCCGAGTTCACGCGACTCATGGGCATCCCCGTCGCGGTCGGGAACACGACCTCCTACGACGCGGCATATCAGTTGATGAGCCAGGGCGTGGCTGCCGTCTTCGTCGGCGTCGGGCCTGGCGCGGCGTGCACGACGCGGGAGGTGCTCGGTATCGGCGTGCCCCAGGTGACCGCTATCGCCGATGTAGCCGCGGCACGGGACGCCTTCTACGACGACACCGGTCGCTACGTCACGGTGGTGGCTGACGGTGGCATGCGGCGCGGTGGCGACCTCGCCAAGGCGACCGCGGCGGGCGCCGACCTGCTCATGCTGGGCTCTCCGCTGGCGCGAGCCTCGGAGGCGCCGGGGCGAGGAACGAACTGGGGCATGGCCGCATCTTCACCGATCCTGCCCCGCGGCACCAGGATCCGGGTCGGAACGGTCGGTCCGCTCGAGCGGATCCTGCTCGGTCCGGCGAGGGTCTCCGACGGGACGGAGAACCTGGTCGGTGCGCTGCGTCAGTCGATGGCGGCCCTTGGTGCGCGCGACATCCATGAGATGCAGGGCGTGGAGATGGTCTTCGCACCGTCAGCCGCGTCGGAGGGGAAGTCGTGGCTGCCGGGACGCGCGCTCTGAAGGGACGCACGTAGCACCAACGCTGCGGCGCCGGCCATGCGATGCTGCCAGCCACGGGGGCACGGCAAGTCGCAGCAGGAGAGCGACGTTGGGGACGCGTCAAGGACCACGTGCCCGTGACCTGGGCATCTCCATCGGCGAGCTGCCTTCAGGGCCGCTCGACGCGATCACGGACGTAGCCGGCGTTCGTGTCGGACACACCACGCTCATCAGCGGTGACGGTCCGTTGCTGGTCGGTCGGGGACCCGTACGCACCGGCGTCACCATCATCGTGCCTCACGACGGCCCGCCCTCCGAAGCAGTCTACGGCGGCTGCCATCGGCTGAATGGGAACGGCGAATTGACCGGCCTCGAGTGGCTGCGCGAATCGGGCATGTTGTCGAGCCCGATATCGATCACCAACACCCACAGTGTCGGCGTCGTCCGCGATGCCATCGTCGCCGCTTCGGCCCGTGGCCGGGTGGCCGGCGAAGTCCACTGGTCATTGCCGGTGGTGGGCGAGACATACGATGGCCGTCTCAACGATATGGACGGGCAGCACGTGCGCCCCGAGCACGTCTTTGCCGCCTTGGAAGCGGCGTCGGGTGGGCCGGTCGAAGAGGGCAATGTGGGCGGCGGCACGGGCATGATCTGCCATGAGTTCAAGGGTGGCATCGGGACCGCATCGAGGGTCGTCTCCGAGTCGGCCGGCGGCTTCACGGTGGGCGCCCTTGTCCAGGCGAACCACGGTCGGCGCGAGCGGATGGCTGTCGATGGTGTGCCGGTCGGCCGGCTCATCGGTATCGACCAGGTGCCATCGGCGTGGGACGACGCGCCGACCCAGCAGCACGGAGGGAGCCATCCGCCGGGCTCCGGTTCCATCATCGTCATCCTGGCCACGGATGCGCCGCTGCTGCCACATCAATGCGAGCGCCTCGCGCAGCGGGCAGGGCTCGGTGTCGCGAGAGCCGGGGGAGCCGGTGAGCACAGCAGTGGCGACATGTTCCTGGCTTTCGCGACCGGCAACCGCGGGCTATCCGCGGACCTTGAGGAAGCCGCGCCGTTGACGACGCGCGTCGACACCCTTGCCGACCGACATATGAGCGATCTCTTCTGGGCCGCCATCGAGGCGACCGAAGAAGCCATCCTGAACGCCATGCTGGCGGCCGAAACGATGGTCGGCCGGGACGGGCGTACGGCCCATGCCCTCCCTCAGGAGCGCCTCCTCGAGGTCCTGGCCGCCTATCGCCCGACACCGGGCGCGAGCGTCTAGGTGGAGGGCGAGCCGATCGAGGGTGAGGAAGCGGC
>JACCYW010000445.1 GCA_013696275.1 Chloroflexota bacterium
GCTACGTCCAGGGCTCCGGCGGCGAGTTCGGCGTGGCGCAGGGGCTCTACGTGGACACCCAATGCGGCTGGTTCAGCGACCGTACCGTGCGCTACCTCGCCTCCGGGAAGCCGGTGCTCGTCCAGGACACGGGATTCGGGGCATCACTGCCGGTGGGGGAGGGCCTGCTGGCGTTTCGGGACCTTCCCGGGGCCGTCGAGGGATCGAAACGGATCGATGCGGACTACGCGACGCACTGCGGCGCAGCTCGCCGGATCGCCGAGACGTACTTCGATTCGGACATCGTGCTGCCGCGCTTCCTGGAGGAGTCCGGGGCCTTGGCGTGAGCGGGTTCGGACGGGCCATCGTGGCGGGCAGGATCGCCGCCACCCCGGGTCAGGGCGGAGCCGCCTGGGCGGTGCTGCAATGGGTGCTCGGGCTCAGGGAGTTCAGCGACGATGTCTGGTTCGTCGAGCGGCTCACGGCGCAGCAGGTGGTCCCCGCGGGCGCTTCCCTGGAGGACTCGGACAATGCCCGCTATTTCCATGCTGTGATGTCCCGGTTCGGGCTCTCGGACCGCGCCGCGCTCATCCTGGGCGAGGGCGCTGAGACGGTCGGCCCGTCAGCTGGGCACCTACGGGAGGTCGCACGCGACGCCCGGGTGCTGGTCGATCTCTCGGGCGTCCTCGCTTGGGACAGTCTGACCAGCCGGATCCCGCTCCGTCTGTATGTAGACATGGACCCCGGGTTCACGCAACTCTGGCATGCTGTCATCGGCGAGGATGTCGGGCTGGCGGGCCACACGCACTACGCCACGTACGGGCAGACGATCGGCCGGCCTGGGTCACGCCTGCCGGAATGCGGGGTCACCTGGTTCCCGACCCTTCCACCGGTGGTGTTGGAGCAGTGGCCTGTTGCCGGTCCCATCCGGCGGGATGCCTTCACGACCGTCGCGAACTGGCGCAGCTATGGCTCCATCGAGCACGACGGCCGATCCTTCGGCCAGAAGGCGCACTCATTCCGCGGCCTTGCCCACCTTCCGACGTTGACCGCCACGCCGTTCTTCCTGGCGCTCTCCATCGACCCCGAGGAGCGGGCCGACCTCGAACTGCTCCGACGGCATGGATGGGGCGTGGGCGATGCGGGCCGCCTTGCCGGCTCGCCTGATGGGTATCAACGGTTCGTGCAGGACTCACGCGCCGAGCTGGGGATCGCCAAGAGCGGGTACGTCGTGGAACCGACCGGCTGGTTCAGCGACCGCAGCGCCTGCTACCTCGCGTCGGGCCGGCCGGTCGTTGCCCAGGACACCGGGTTCGGTGCGGTCCTGCCCACGGGGGAGGGCCTGGTCGCCTTCGGCTCGGCTGAAGAAGCCGCCGCGATCGTCGAGTTCGTGATGGGTGACTACCAGCGCCATGCCCTGGCCGCGCGAGCCATCGCGGAGGAGTACCTGGATTCGCGCAAGGTCCTGGGAACGCTGTTGCGGCAGATCGGTGCGATCGCATGACCGGACGCAAGGCGCGCTCCCCGGGCGACGGCGACCTGTGGGCGGCCCTGGAAGGCCTGGGCCCTCCAGCCGGCGGCGCCCCATCGGCCCTCGAATCGGTGGATCGCCGCGCCTCGCCCTTCGCTTCCAGCGCGCGGCTGGAAGAGGTGCATCTCGTGTACGAGGGCGGCACGCACCGGTCCGTGATGTTCAAGCCGTTGGGCGCCAGGGGTCTGCTGCCGGCTGCCCGCCTCGCCAAACCTCGGTTCGTTCACGATCCGGCCCGCGAGATCGCGGTCTACCGCCGGATCCTCGATCGGCACCGACTGGGCACGCCGCGACATCTGGGCAGCATCGTCGAGCCCCGACGTGGCCGGTACTGGCTGTTCCTGGAACACGTCCCCGGCATGCAGTTGCGCTGGGCCACGGATGATGGTTCGTGGGAACGGACCGCGACGTGGCTGGCCACGCTCCACACGACCCTTCGCGGGGAGCGCGATCGCGGGGACGTGCCGCTGCTGGTCCACGATCGCGCGTTCCACATGCGCTGGCTGACCCGGGCGCGCCGCTTCTCCGCGACCGCGGATCCATCTCGGACGAAGAGGCTGGCCTGGATCGGATCGGGCTACCATCGAGTGGTGGACCTCCTCGTCTCGCTTCCGCGAACGGTCGTCCACGGTCAGTTCTATCCGTCCAATGTGCTCGTCGACGAAGCGAGCCCCAGCGGACGCATCTGTGCGCTGGACTGGGAGGTGGCCGGCGCGGGCCCGGCAGTGACCGACCTCGCCGCGCTGACGGCCGGTGCGCCGGCCCACCGCCGGCAGGCCATGGTCGATGCCTACCTCGCGGCCACGCCCGCCGATGGGCCGTTGAGCAGCAGTCGAGCGGACCTGGAGCTGGCGCTCACCCATGCCCGCCTGGCGCAGGCGATCCAGTGGCTGGGATGGGCCGCGGCGTGGTCGGCCCCGCCGGAGCAGGCCAACGACTGGCTCGCCGAGGCAGTCGACCTCTTCGAACGGATCCGCTGACATGACCGAAGGGAGCGTGACGGGCGGCCAGATCCGACGGTTGAACTGGGGCTGCGGCGCGGAGGGCGAGCCCGGCTGGATCAACTCGGACCAGAAGGAAGGGCCGGGGGTCGACATCTCGTGCGACATCCGCGAGGGACTCCCGCTCCAGACGGACAGCATCGACTACGCGGTCAGCATCCACGCCCTCCCGGAGATCCCGTATCCGGAGCTGGTCCCCGCACTCACCGAACTGCATCGGGTACTCAAACCCGGTGGTGTCCTCCGCCTGGCGTTGCCGGACCTCGACCGGGCGATCGACGCGTACCGGCGTGGGGACGACTCGTACTTCCTGGTGCCAGACGACGAGGTCCGGAGCCTGGGCGGCAAACTCATAGTCCAGGTGACCTGGTACGGCTATTCGCGCAGCCTCTTCACCCGGGACTTCACCGCCGAGCTGTTGGGAAAGGCCGGGTTCCGGCAGGTCGACCAGGTGGACTACCGAACCACCAAGAGCCCGTTCCCCGGCATCACCGAGCTCGACAACCGCGAGGGGGAGAGCCTCTTCATCGAAGGCACCAAGTGAAGGCCCGATGATGGACGTCCCGGTCGCACCGCCCGGCCGCCCCCGACTCATCGTCAATGCCGATGACTTCGGGCAGAGCGACGGGATCAACCAGGGAGTGGCAGAGGCGCGCCGGCAGGGCATCGTCACGAGCGCGAGTCTGATGGTCCGATGGCCGTCGGCCATCGCCGCGGCCGACCAGGCGCTGGCGCACCCCGATCTCAGCGTGGGGCTGCACATCGATCTGGGTGAGTGGGAGTTCCGCGCGCAGCGTTGGCAGCCCATCTACACCGTCCTCCCCTCGCTCGACGATGCCGGCGCGGTCGAACGCGAGGTCGATGCCCAGGTAAGTCGCTTTCGGGACCTCATGGGTAGGCCGCCCACCCACCTGGACTCACACCAGCACGTACATCGCTCCGAACCGGTGGCCTCGATCGTGTCACGGGTGGCGTCGGCGCTGGGTGTCCCGCTGCGCGGCACCGGGAGCCGGATCCGCTACAGCGGGGCCTTCTACGGGCAGGGCTCCAAGGGTGAGCCAGACCCTCGGGCCATCAGTGTCGAGAGCCTGCTCGCGATCCTCCGGTCGCTCGAACCGGGTGTGACCGAGTTGGGGTCGCACCCGGGTGTAGGGTCCGCGATCCCGGGCCCATACAGTTCTGAGCGGAACCACGAGGTCGCCGCCCTCTGTGATCCCCGAGTAATCAGTACCATTCTGGAATACGGGGTGGAGCTGTGCTCCTTCAGCGATCTGCCCTAGGCCGAAGACACAGGTCTTGCCGTGATCCGCGAGGAGGAGTAGGGTCGGGAAGATCGAGTAGTGACATGAGAACCATTTCCGCGGCGGCACGAGCGTGGGGTCGACCGAAGGGGGAGATGTTGCGGCGATGAGCATGCAAGACGCTGTGATCGTGGACGTCGAGCAGATCTTCGGGCAGTCCCGGGTTAGGGGCCGCCTCGAGCTGCCAAAGGCGCACACCCGGACCTACGACGGGGAGGTCTTGCTTGTCGGCTGGGCGCTCGGGACCAAGCTCCCGGTGACAGCGATCGAACTGGTCCGGAACGGGGTCGTCTTTGAACGGATCGGGCTCGACCAGATCCGGCCGCGACTCGGCCGACCCGCACACCAAGCGGTGATACGACGAATGGCCTATCTGGCGGGTTAGTTGAAGTCTCGGCCAGCCGCCCGACTTTAGGGGGCGGGTCTACCATCGCACCGTCCAATGCGTGCGCAAACCAGCTGGGTACACGAGTACCCGCTGTCACGGATCACCGTCAATCTCGCGCCCGCCGACCGTCGTAAGCACAGCGCCAGGTACGATCTCGCCATCGCGATCGGCATCCCGGTCGCTTCCGGGCAGATCCGAGCGTCGGGTGGACCGTGGGCGCTCCTCGGCGAGCTGTCGCTATCGGGCGACGTGCGCCCGGTGGCGGGCGTCTTGCCGATGGCGGCCACCCTGGTGCGCGCGGCCATCTAAGGCGCGCACGCGGTCGGGGTGGAAGGCCTGCGGCCGCAAGGTCGCCTTGGTCGACGCCAATCTCCAGTTCAGCGATCATCGCGTCTTCCTGGACCTGGGCACCGATCGGCCGGCCAGAAGCTCATCCCTGCCCTGGCCACGGGCTAAGTCCGGCCGGCCACGAGTCGACCGCGTAGACCCAGGGTGGCTGGGCATGGGTACGCCCAGGTCGTGACCGCCGACGTCCGACCGACCCTCTCCTCATTCACATCTCGTTGGTGGGCCCACACGTGGCGCGCTCGCTGATAGGCCAGCGCCTCGTACGGCGGTAGGGCCGTTGCTCCTGACGTTCGTGCTCGGGAAGTCGAAGGGCCGCCGCTCTAGCAGAGGCATGTGGGGGGAGCGGCCGCAGCCGTAGCGACGTCCGTCCCAGTCGATGAGCCGGTGATGCACGTTCCCATCAACAACGTGTCGGGGAATCACACCCAGCGCACGACGGAGCTTCAACGTCTCAACGATCCCGATCAGGCAGTCGACATGGTCCACTCGATCTATTGCAGCTAGTGGTCACCTGACCCGATGTGGAGT
>JACCYW010000009.1 GCA_013696275.1 Chloroflexota bacterium
TCTCGGCCAGGCCGGGAGCCGGCGATAGATCCTCACCGAACTCCACGAGCAGGTCGTACATGTCGGCGATCAGGCCATAGCCGGCACTTGATGTGACCCGGAAGGGACTGAGCTCCGGCGGCCGCACTTTCTGGGTGATGCCCAGCCGGAAAGTGACGCTATCGCCTTCTGCCGCGGCGGCCGGACCCGCCGGAAAGGCAGTGACCAACAGCCAGCTGGCGATGAGTGCGACGGCGCTGGTCCGTCTTCGGCGGCTTATCGACACCTGGCTCTCCTCCTCCGAGCGCGAAAGGCTGGCGCCGAGTATCCCATAGCCGTGGTCCAGAGTCCGACGGATGTGGCGCCTGGACGCGGATCCTTGACTGACGTGGCCGTCAGTACGCCCGACATCGCACGCAAGCCGCTCCCACCGGCCGAGAATCGCACCCGGCACGCCCGTGAGGACTGAGTTGGCACCCGGCTCGCTTGCGCCCCTGGTCAGGTTCCCGCTGTCAGCTTGTGTCGGATGGGCACTGCAGCGGCATGGTCCCCGCTCGTGACCATCATCTTGCTCCAGCTGTGCGCCCGCGGGGTACATCCGACACGAAGCACCCTGACTTGAGCGACACGGTGGCTCGCTGATGCCGCTCTGACAGGAACCAGAGGCCGGCCAACGGACGGCAACGCGAGCTTGCAAACCCGCCGACGGCGATCCTACGAGAGGGCAGCGGCGACCGACTCTCCGATGATGGCGATGGCCTGATCGACCTCCTGCTCGGTCGTCACGAGCGGCGGGATGATGCGCACGACCTGGCCCCACGTCCCGGCCGACAACAGCAGCAGCTTGCGCGACAGTGCCTCGGCCAGGATCCGTTTGGCGAGCGTCGGGTCCGGCGTACGCCCGTCGCCCTCATCGGCACGCACCAGCTCGATGGCCACCATGCAGCCCAGACCCCGTACGTCGCCCACGGCTGGATGGCGCTGTGCGAGCGGCAGCAATGCGTGGCGCAATTGTCGGCCGCGAAGCTCGGCATTCTCGACCAGACCCTCATCGGCGATGACGTCCAGCGTCGCGTTGGCCGCCGCACAGCAGACCACGTTGCCGCCGTAGGTGCCGCCGTGCGATCCGGGCGCCCAACTGTCTAACAGCTCGCGGGAAGCCAGGATCCCCGAGAGCGGGAGCCCCGACGCGATCCCTTTGGCCATCACCACGATATCCGGCGTTACGTCCCAGTGTTCCATGGCGAAGAAACGCCCGGTGCGGCCGAAGCCGGTCTGTACCTCGTCAGCGATGAGGAGGATGCCATGCTGGCTGGTGATCGCCCGAAGGCGGGGCAGGAATCCGGGTGGCGGGATGAGATAGCCTCCCTCGCCGATGATCGGTTCGACCAGGATGGCGGCGACCCGGCTTGGCTCGACCACCTGGGCGAAGAGCAGCTCCAGTTGCGCCTCCCAGTCGCATGTGCAATCGAGCGGGTCATGCGGCCCGGCCGGCGCCCGATAGCAGTATGGGAAGGGCGTCTGGTGCACCGATCCGGGCAGTGGCTCGAAGTCGCCGCGTATCGTCACCCGTGAACTGGTCAGGGCCATGGTCTGGGCGGTGCGTCCGTGGAATCCACCGCGGAACGCGATGATCACTGGCCGCCCGGTCGCTACCCGAGCCAGCTTGACGCTGGCTTCGACGGCCTCCGCGCCGCTGTTGGCCAGGAACGCTCCCCAGCCACCGCCCGGCAGCAGACCGGCCAGCCGCGCGTGGAGCTCCAGACCAGCTTTGTGGTACACGATGTTCTGCTGCCCGTGCAGCAGACGAGCGGCCTGGGCCCGGACCGCGGCGGTCACTCGCGGATGAGCGTGGCCCGTGTTCGTGACGCCGATACCCGATGTGTAGTCGAGGTAGCGCTGCCCATCGGTGGTGACCAACCACGAGCCCTCGCCACGGTCTATCACGAGGTCCGTGTAGCGCGCCCACACCCCGGGCACCACCGAGCGGTCGAGCAGGTCCACCGGTGCGGTCTGGGTGGCCGGCCATGCCGTGCTCCTCATGCGTCCGCCTCCCCGGATGCTTCCACCGGATCGGGGCGCTGTCGATTCGCGATGACCGTGCTCAGCAGCACGAACCCGACCGCTGCCACGAAGATGATGGTCCCGATGACATTGATCTGGACCGGGATGCCGCGTTGCTGGGCGCCGTAGATGAACAACGGGAAAGTGGTCGCGGGCCCGGAAGTGAAGACCGTGACGACGTAGTCATCGATGGACAGGCTGAAGGCCAGCAAGGCGGCGGCGAGCACGCCAGGCAGGATGAGCGGGAAGGTGATGCGCCAGAAAGTGGTCCACTCGTTAGCGCCGAGGTCCATGGCCGCCTCTTCCAGGTGGCGCGGAAAACCCTGCAGTCGGGCCCGGATGGTGACCACTACGTAGCTGATGTTGAACATGATGTGGGCGATGAGGATGGTTCGGAAACTCAGCGGAAAGAACGTCCCTTCAGGCAGGAACGTCCATTGTGTGGACGCCAGGAAAAGCGTCAGGAGCGAGACACCGAGCACGATCTCCGGGGTGGCCATGGGCAGGAAGATGAGCAGGTTGAGGGCGCCGCGCCCGCTGAAGCGATGGCGCACGAGGGCCAGGCCGATGAGCACGCCGAGTATCGTCGCGATGATCGTCGATAGCACAGCCACGGCAAGGCTGGTCGTGACCGCCTCGGCGAGTCCGGGCTGCCCGAGCGGGTCCAGCCAAGCGTCCAGGGAGAACGAACGCCAGTTGAGATTGGAACGACCGGTCGTGTCGTTGAAGCTGAAGGCGATCATGATCAGGACCGGCAAGGCCAGGAAAGCGACCGCCAGGAAGGTATAAGCAGGCAAGATCCAACGCCCGACAGCCCGGCGCCCACGCTGCCAGGAGGTCCCCGACGGCCGGGCGCGGACCATCGCTTCGCCGGTCGCCGCCATCAGGTGGTGCCACCCGTCAACTCTTCCGTGCCCACCAGGCGTGCGTAGAGGAGGACGCCGATGATGATGGCCGCCATCAGGATGAACGAGAGTGCCGCGCCCGTGGGGTAATCGCTCACGCGCAGGAAGCGTGCTTGGATGACGTTGCCGATCATCTGCGAGCGCGGGTCACCCAGCAGCTCCGCGTTGATGAAGTCGCCAACGGCCGGGATGAACGTAAGCAGTGAGCCGGCGAAGACACCGGGCAGGGCCAGGGGCAACGTCACTCGCCGGAAGCGTTGCCAACCATCGGCGTACAGGTCCTGGGCCGCTTCCAGAAGGTTGGGCGGGATCTTCTCCAGGGCGACGTACAGCGGCAGCGTCATGAATGGCAGGAAGTTGTAGGCGATGCCCGCGATCACGGCGGTCGGCGTGGCAAGCAGCCGAAATGTGTCCGGCAGAAGCCCGGCATCCTTCAGCGGCCCTAGGGCCAGCCCGTTGTCGGCGAAGATGATCTTCCAGGAAAGGGTCCGCAAGAGGAAACTGGTGAAGAATGGAGCGATGACCAGGAACAGGAGCACGCTCTTGTAACGACCGCCCCGGAAGGCGATGAAGTAGGCCAATGGGAAGCCGACCAGGAAGGTCACGATGGTCGCCGCGCCGCCGTAGAAGATCGACCTGGTGAGATGTTCGCTGTACTGGGCAAGAGCTTCGGGATAGATGCCGAAGTTGCCGGTCAGGGCGTAGCCGGTCTCCGGCGAACCGGTCCAGAGCGAGACCAGGAACATCTGGGCGGTCGGGTAAAGGTAGAAGACGAGCAGATAGAGGATGCCTGGCGCCAGAAGGATGTAGGCCGTGGCGCTGGGGTGCCGGCGGAACCAGCTCATCGGTGGCCCATCAGATCCGTCGGTGGACCATCAAGTCCATCGGTGGTGGTGTCCGCTCACACGTAGCTCTTCCGGCTCACCGCGCCTTGGTTGGACTCACAGACCGATGGCGTCGTTGAAGGCTTCCTCCCAGAGGGCCGCGGTGTCCAGATCCACGCTCACGAATTCGTGGAGTCGTGCGCGCATCTCCTCGGTCGGGAAGATGAAGGTGTTCTCTGCAAGAGCCGGGTCGAGCCTAAGCATCTCCTCCGCCGCGCCCTTCACGGGGCAGACGTAATTGACCCACGCTTCGACGACCGCGGCCACCTCCGGCCGATAGTAGAAGTCGATCCAAGCCTCTGCCTGGGCCTTGTTCTGGGCACCCTTGGGGATGCCCATGTTGTCGGTCCAGATCATGCCGCCCTCTCGCGCCAGGACCCACACGAAGTCCTGATCGGCCGCCTGGTCCGGAACAAGCAGGCCCTGGACGTCGCCCGACCAGGCGATCGCCAGGACGGCATCGCCCAAGTCCATCACGTCGACATAGCTGTTGCCGGCGAGCTGTCTTACCAGGCCTTCATCGACCGCCCTTTGGACCTCGGCCACAGCCTGGTCATATTGATCCTGGGTCAGCGCGGCTGGATCGAACCCAAGCCGCAGCGCCGAAAGTCCGATGGTGTCTCGCATCTCGGATAGATAGGTCATCCGCCCGGCGAACTGCGGGTCCCACAGTGCCTCCAGGCTGTCCAGGTCGCCGGTCTTGGCGCGATCGAAGCCCAGCCCGGTCATACCCGACTGCCAGGGCGCAGCGTAGGTGTTGTCGGGATCCCACGGACGCGAGCGGTATTGATCGAGCAGGTTGGCCGGGTAATTCACCAGACCGTTGGTATCGATCTGCTCCAGCCAGCCCTTGGCGATGAGGCGCTGCATCATCCAATCGGTGAGCACGACGATGTCCCAGCCGGTCGGCTCGCCTACCCCGAGCGGTCCCTCCAGATCGACCGTGTAGAACGATTCGTTGTCGTCCACGGCACCGTTGCTGTATTCGACCGTGATGCCCGTCTCTTCCGTGAATCGCTCCAGGGTCGGGAACCGGTTGCCGGGTGCCTTGTCCATGTAGCCGACCCAGTTGGCGAAGCGGAAGTTGCCGGTCACCGGCTCTCGACTCTGTTGGATCGGCTCGGAGCTGGGGCTGGTCGATGCACCCGGTACCGGACTCTCCGTGTCGCTGGGGGAAGCCGTCGCCGACGGACCGACCGATGGCGCGCTTCCACTGGGCGATGGACGCCCAGCCGATGCGGACGGCCCCGGCGTCCGGGTCCCAGCAGTGCCACAAGCCGCCAGAAAGGCACTCGCGCCCGTGACGGCGGCAAGCTGGAGCATGCGGCGCCGAGAGAGCGCTCTCACGGCCTTGCCGTCCGTGGCCATTGCTCGTAGGTCGATGGATCCCTGGTCGGTCATCATGTACTCCTTGCCGGGCTGGGTCAGGCTGCAGTGGCCGCGTCCGAGCGGACCACGAACGTGTCATCCGGCGACCAGGCCACGGCGACCTCCTCGCCTGGACGGTGGATCAGTCGACCGTCAGCACGGGCGCTGTTCTGCTCGTAGACCGTCATGGCGCCACCACCACTAAGGTCGATCAGATACTGGGTGCTGACACCGGTGTAGCTGACGTCCCGCACGTGACCGTGCAGGAGGTTGTCCGCCGTCTCGGCTCCGCCGGCCGCTGGGTGCAGGCGGATCTTCTCGGGCCGCACACCGAGCTCGAGATCGTGCGAGCCATCGACCATGGGGCGGGGCAAACGGACCTCGGTCCCGTCCCGCAGTCGAGCGACGGCGTAGCCGTCGGAGACACCATCCGAACTGGCCGCCATGAGGTTCGAGATGCCCAGGAACGATGCGACGAATCGGGTCTGCGGTCGTTCGTATAGCTCCTGCGGCGGGCCCAGCTGTTCGTAGCGCCCGCCATGCATGACACAGATACGATCGGACATCGTCATCGCCTCATCCTGGTCGTGGGTCACGTAGATGAAAGTGATCCCGACCTCCTGCTGGATGCGCTTGAGCTCAAGCTGCATCTGCTTACGCAGCTTCAGATCCAGCGCGCCGAGCGGTTCATCCAGCAGCAGCACCGCCGGTCGATTGATGAGCGCCCGTGCCAGGGCGACGCGCTGGGCCTGTCCGCCGGAGATCTGACCCGGCCGCCGCTGCTCGAAGCCGCGCAGCTCGACGAGCTCGAGCATCTCCCCGACGCGCTGGCGGACCTGATCACTAGCGACCTTCTTGCGGCGTAGCCCGAAAGCCACGTTCTCGAAGATGCTCAGGTGAGGGAAGAGAGCGTAGTTCTGGAAGACCGTGTTCACGTTGCGCTTGTAGGGGGGCAGCCAGGTCACGTCCTGGCCCTGGAGCTCGATGCGTCCGCTTGTAGGTTCCTCGAACCCGCCGATCATGCGCAAGGTCGTCGTCTTGCCACACCCCGACGGCCCGAGGAGCGAAAAGAACTCGCCATCGCGCACATCCAGCGAGACGCGGTCCACGGCCAGGATGCCGTTTCCGAAGCTCTTGGTGACTTCCAGCAAGCGGACATCGATGGCCGTCATCTGGTCGGTGCGCCTCCTCCTGCCCCTTCAGAGGTTACCGCCGCCATGAGTGCCGACGGCACCCCAGCTTCCTCGGCTGGTTCGTGCTCGCGAGTATATGGGACGGAGCTCGGTGCCTGTCAAACTTCGTGGTGCCGTGGCTGACGCACTGCGAGATCCGCACGGTCGCAGTGCCTCCGGCGCGCAGAATCGCACGCCATAAACAATGTCCCGGCAGAGAGCAGCCCAGCCGGTGGAGCCTCCGGCGGAGCGGCTGCAGCGGTCCGACCGTCCGCTCAGCCAGCAGCCCAGCCGGTGAGCGCCCGGCCGGCCGGCTCCAGCGGCCCGGTGGTCCGGTCAGCGAGCAGCCGGTGGTCGGCCCGTGCGTTGCCCACCGGTTGAGTCGCGCGCTCTGGTGCGTGCTCAGGGCCATCTCCGACCTACTGGCTAAGATATGGCCATGATCTCTGAGTCCGCAATCTTCGAAGCGCTGCGCGCGGTCCAGGAGCCTGAGCTGGGCCGGGACATCGTCACCCTCCAGATGGTCAAGGATGTCTCGGTCGAGCCATCATCGGCGGTCTCGCTGACCATCGAGCTGACCACGCCGGCCTGTCCGCTCAAGGATGAGATCGAGGGCAACGTGCGCGTCGCCCTGGCCGGCCTGGGTGCTACTGACGTGACCATCACCTGGGGCGCCATGGTCCGTCGGGCGACGCCCCAGCGGTCGGAGCAACTAGTGCCCGGGGTCAAGAACATCCTGGCCGTGGCGTCGGGCAAGGGGGGCGTCGGCAAGACGACCATCGCCACCAACCTGGCCGTGGCGCTGGCCATCGATGGTGCATCGGTCGGTCTCCTGGACGCAGACATCACCGGGCCCAACGTGCCCCTGATGCTAGGCGTCGAAGGGGCGCCGGTGGCCAGCGCAGAGGGCAAGATCAGTCCCCTCGAGCGTTACGGCGTCAAGGTCATCTCCATCCAGTTCTTCGTGCCCGAGGGCCAGCCCATCGTGTGGCGCGGACCGCTGGTCGGCGGTGCGATACAGCAGTTCCTGCGCGACGTCGACTGGGGTGAGCTGGACTACCTGGTCATCGACCTGCCGCCCGGTACCTCCGATGCCCAGTTGACGCTGGCGCAGGCGGTGCCGATCTCAGGTTCCGTGCTGGTCACGACCCCACAGGACGTGGCCATCCAGGACGTCACCAAGGCGCTCGCCATGTTCCGCCGCATGAGCGTCCCGGTCATCGGTGTGGTGGAGAACATGAGCGCCTTCATCTGCCCCCACTGCGGCGACTCGACGGAGATCTTCGGACGCGGTGGGGGCGAGGGCTTCGCCCGCCGCCACGAGCTCGAATTCCTGGGGGGCATACCGCTGGATGTGCGAGTGCGGCAAGGTGGAGACGCGGGCATCCCGGCCGTTGCGCAACGCGACCCGGGTGCCGCGGCGGACGCTCTGCGCGCGCTGGCGCGGACGGTGGCGGCTCGGATGAGCGTCCGCGCCGCCCGCCAGGAGCCCGTCCTCTCCATCACCTGACCGCCCGTCATCCGGCGCGCCATCGGTCGCGCCGATCACCCATCGCTCTTCGCCGAGCCCAACAGCTGCCACAGCTCAGCGGCGGCGGTGATAGCGGCTCGCCGTCGGCCCTCATCGCCGATCAGGAATGCCGTTCGTGTCTCGCGGTGGACACGGTCGGGATCGCTGGCCGCCTCGCCCAGGTCGATGGCGATGGTCACGGCAGTGTCCCCGCCGCGCTCACGCGCACGGATGGCCAGACCGATGTCTGCGTCGGCGAAGCCTCGGACGTAGGCGGCGAAGGTCCGGATGTCCGGATGCCGGCTGGCCAGTGCGCCACCCGGCGCGAGCGTCTCGGCGAAGAGAAGCCACTCCGCTGGAC
>JACCYW010000154.1 GCA_013696275.1 Chloroflexota bacterium
GCGCCTACGAGCCAGATGGTTCGCTCCGATCGCGTAGCCTCCCCGGCGCAGTCCTGCACGATCCGGCAGCGGCGGCCTCACGAGCGGTGAGCATCGCGCGGGACGGCCGGGTCCGAGCCGCCGACGGGACCTGGCTCAGCATCGCAACCGACACCCTGTGCATCCACGGCGATACGCCCGGCGCAGCGCAGATCGCACGCGCGGTCCGGACCGCGCTGGTGGCAGCGGGTATCGAGGTGAGAGCGTGATCGAGCCCTACGGCGATGAGGCGCTGCTGATCACCCTGGGCGAGTCCATCGATGAGGCCATCAATGATCGCGTTCACTGGCTAAGCAAGATGATCCGTTCACGAGGCCGGGCTGATGGGCCCTTTGGCACGCCGGTGCCTGCCTACGCCTCGCTGCTCGTCCCCTTCGATCCGACCAGGGTGAACGTCGAGACGGCGACCACGGAGATCGGATCGTTGCTGATGGCCCTGCCGGCGCTCGTTCCCACAGAAGGATCGCAACAGCCGACGCCGATCGAGATCGGCGTGCACTACGGCGACGCGGATGGCCCCGACCTGGCAGCGGTGGCCGAGCAGACCGGCCTGTCGCCAGGTCAGGTGGTGGAGGCCCACTCATCGACCGTCTACCGCGTCTTCATGCTCGGCTTCATGCCTGGGTTTGCCTACCTGGGTACCCTGCCGGCAGGCATCTCGGTGCCGCGCAGGGCCAGCCCCCGGGCGCGTGTGCCAGCTGGCAGCGTGGCCATCGCCGAGCGCCAGACAGCGGTCTACCCATCAGTCACGCCCGGCGGCTGGCAGATCATCGGCTGGACGGACGCGCCGCTCTGGGATCCGAACCGGGCACCACCGTCTCTTCTGGCCTCCGGCCAGCGCGTCCGGTTCCTACCGCTGACCGACTGACGCCGCGCGATGCTGGAGGTGCTGTCGCCCGGTCTCTCGTCCATCGTGGTCGATGCCGGCCGGCGTGCCGGCACGGACCTCGGCGTGCCAGCCGGCGGGGCGTGCGATCCACTGGCACTACAGATGCTCGAGAGGCTTGTCGATGGCGAGCCAGGGACGACGGCTGCCTTGGAGATGACGCTCACCGGAGCGACCTTTACCGTCCGCGAGACGTGCGTCGTGGCACTCACCGGGGCCGATATGGAGGCGCACGTGCCGGAGGAGCGGCGCGATCTGAGCCCGGGTGCCTGCTCCCTGGTGCGGGCCGGCACCACGTTGCGCTTTGGCGCCGCCGTCGATGGTGCCCGGACCTACCTCTCGATGGCTGGCGGGCTTGACGTGCCCCTGGTGATGGGCTCGCGCTCGACCTGCCTGGCGGGCGGCTTCGGAGGCGTCGATGGGCGAGCCCTTCGGACCGGCGACCGGCTTCGATCGCTGCGCCGTGGGGATGTGGGGCTGGCCGGCAGACGTTGGTCGGCCCGGCAGCCAGGGGTGGTGCCAGGTGCGCAGCCTGTCCGGCTGCGGATTGTGCCTGGACCGCACCGAAAACGCTTCGCGCCCGGCATGCTGGACCGGCTGGCCCACGCGCTATGGACCGTGTCGTCACGCTCCGATCGCGTGGGCCTGATGCTCGACGGCCCGCCGCTGGGTCTCGCTGCCGCTGGTGACCTCCTATCGCTGCCCATGGTCTGGGGCGCCATCCAGGTGCCCGCCGACGGCCAGCCCATCTGCCTGCTGACCGATCACCAGACGGTCGGCGGTTATCCGGTACCTGCCGTGGTGGCCTCCGTCGACCGGTCGTCTTTGGGCCAGTTGCGGCCGGGCGATAGCGTCCGCTTCGAGGTCGTCTCCACGGGCGATGCTCGCGCCCTGATGCTCGACGCCCAGGCGGCCTTCGCCGGTGCCCTGGCCGCCATGTCGCGCGATGAGGTCGGCGAAGCACTCGCCTGACCAGGCGAGGATGTCCCGTTACGCTTGGCTGTGATGCCACCGCTCGCTGCCGCCACGGTCGTATTCGGCGCCTCGGCAGCGATATTGGTGCTGGAGATACTGGCCGGCCGGCTCCTTGCGCCGTACGTCGGCGTGACGCTTGAGACCTACACCGGGATCATCGGAACGGTCCTCGCTGGCATCAGTGTCGGTACGTGGCTGGGCGGGCGTGCCGCCGACACCTTCGACCCGCGCCGGCTCCTGGGGCCGTTGCTCATCGCCGGCGGCATCTCCGCGTTGCTGGCGGTGCCGCTCACCGCCCTCGTGGCCAGTGTTCGTCCCGGCGCCGGTCCGGTGGCCATCGTATTCTTGGCCGCGCTGGGCTTCTTTGCCCCAGCGGCCATCCTTTCGGCGGTCAACCCGGCGGTGGCCAAGGCCCAGCTGCACGATCTGGCGCGGACGGGCGGCGTGGTCGGGCGCATATCGGCCATCGCCACGGCCGGCGCCATCTTCGGCACGTTCGTCACTGGCTTCGTGCTCGTGTCAGCCATCCCATCGCGATCCATCGTCATCGGGCTGGCGATCGTGCTGATGGCTGGTGGCGTGCTCCTTTGGGCGACCCTTGGCCGTGGCCGCGGCGTTACCACACCACTACTCGCGCTGGCCCTGCTCGCCGGCGGGACCGGTTGGGCGGCTGCCTCACCCCAGCCGTGTCAGCGCGAGAGCGCCTACTTCTGTATCCGGGTGGAGGTCAGTGGCGCCCGACCCACCGGACGAACGCTCTACCTGGATACGCTGCGGCATTCATACGTCGACCTGGCGGATCCGAGCCACCTCGAGTTCTCCTATACCCAGGTGGTGTCCGATGTCATGGCCGCCATCGAACCCGCCGCTGCGCCGCTGCGAGCTCTCCACATCGGAGGTGGCGGGTTCACTCTGCCTCGCTACCTCGCCGCCACCCGTCCCGGATCGACCAGTCTCGTCCTGGAGCTAGACCCTGAGGTCCTGGCGGTGGCTCGCGACGAGCTGGGACTCGTCACCAGCGAAGAGTTGGAGGTACGCCTCGGTGACGCGCGGCTTGGTGTCGCGAACGAGACGTCCGACTCATACGACCTGGTGGTGGGTGACGCCTTCGGCGGGCTCGCGGTGCCCTGGGATCTCACGACCCGCGAGATGGTCGAGGAGGTGAAGCGAGTCCTGCACCCGACCGGGATCTATGTGCTTAACGTCATCGATTACCCTCCCTTGGGCTTCGCGCGCGCCGAGACAGCCACCTTGCGCGCTGTCTTCCCCCATGTGGCGGTCATCGCTCCCCCGGCCCGCATCGCTCGGCGGGACGGTGGGAACATCATCCTGATCGCGTCTGAGACACCACTGCCGCTGACATCGATCCTGGACAACAACCGCAGCAGGCTGGATGACGACCTGGTCATCGGTGACCAGTTTGGCCTCGACGACTTCATCGGCGATGCACCGGTGCTTACCGATGACTTTGCGCCCGTCGATCAGCTGCTCACACCTTTCCGATAGGTTCACCGTCGATAGGCCATGCCGTCGAGCCGGTCGCCGTTCGCGGGATCTCGCCAGTCGCGCGGTCGGATGAGTGAGGGCAACGTCCAGGGTGTCCTTCTCACGGGCATCTTCGGTGTCGGCAAGTCGACTGTGGCAGCGGAGATGGCGGAGATGTTGGAGGAGCGCCAGGTCCGTTACGCGGCGCTGGACATGGACTGGCTGACGTGGGCCTACTCGGCGGACCATGATGAAGGCGCCGAGCATCGGATGATGCTCATCAACCTCTCGTCCGTCGTGGCCAACTATCTCGCGGCGGGCATCGAGCGCTTCATCCTCGCGCGGACGATCCGGACACAAGGGGAGATGGTTTCTCTGCGCGGGGCGCTGCCGTTCCCGCTGACGTCCGTACGACTCACCTGTCCGCTGCCCGAGATCCGGCGTCGCGCCAGCTCCGATGTGACCACTGCCAGGCAGGCTGACCTTCGCGAAGCGGCCGATATGATCGCCTCGGCCGAGGGTGATGGCCTGGAGGATCTCAGCATCGCCAATGAGGGCCCGATCGCCACGGTGGCGAGCCACATACTCGACCGATTGGGCTGGTTGTGATGGCCCATCGGTAGCGCGAGCGTCGGATGCGCGCCTTTGCTTCTCGACGTAGTGGGGGCCGTGAGATCGACAGATGTGGCGTTTCGCGGCCGGCCGGACCAGAGTGAGCCCAGCCGCGCTGTCGATGGGGTGCCCGGATGTTCGTCTTGATGCCGTAGCCGTCTTACCGAAGCGGGAGGCTTATCGATGTTCACGGAGACGTTTCCGATCCTGACCACGCCTGACCTTGGTCGGGCGTTGAGCTTCTACAGGGATCTGCTTGATGGGCAGGTCACGTACGAGTTCGCGGGTCCGGACGGCGAACCGGGCTATGTCGGTCTGGCCATCGGATCCTCGCATCTGGCATCGGACGCGACCCCGATGCCACCGCGCCGACGGGTGCTCGACCGATGAGTCTGTG
>JACCYW010000070.1 GCA_013696275.1 Chloroflexota bacterium
GGCGCGGTCCGCTATCGAAGGCATCGCGTGTCGCGTGAGATCGGTGATGGAAGCGACAGAGGAAGCTGGGCTGACCATCGCGGACGTGCGGGCGACCGGCGGCCTGGCGGCCTCGAGTCTGTGGCCACGCGTGTTGGCCGGCGTGACCGGCCGGGAGATAAGCGTTCCCCGACAGGTCGAGGGCTCGACCCTCGGCGCGCTCATCCTGGGCGGCGTAGCACTGGGTCTGTTGCCCGATCTGGGGTCAGCCGACACCATCGTCCGGATGGGTCCCTCGATCCCCCCCGATCCGGCCGACCGGTCCGTATATGACGCTACCTACGCGCTCTATTCGCGGCTATACCGTGGACTGGCCCGCGAGGCCGCGGCGCTGGCCACCTTGCGCCGATAGCTCGGCCAGGGCATCGATGAGGCGATCGATCTCTTGCGCCGTCGAGTAGTGCACCAGGCCGACGCGGACCATGCCGCCCGACTCGGCCAGTCCCAGAGCGCGTATCAGCTCGTAGGCGTAGTAGTCGCCGTGCCAGACATTGATGGCCCGCTCACCAAGGAACGCAGCGATGTGCCGGGGATGGTGTCCGGCCAGGGTGAAGCCAACGGTCGGGCAGCGCTCCTCCAGTCGAGCGGCGTCGGTGATGCCGCGGACCTGCGCGCCGACCGACGCCAGCCCATCCAGTAGTCGCGCAAGTAGTCCACGCTCGTACGTGCGCGACGCTGACATCGCGGCGCGAAGCCGCGCCGGTCGGCCAGCGGCATCGCCCGGAGCGTCCTCATCGACCTGGGCGTCGCTCTGGGAGCCGAGCCACTCCAGGTATCGGAAGGTGCCCAGCAGACCTGCCAGCAGCTCGTGCGCCTGAGTGCCCGTCTCCCAACGGCCGGGCGGCTCCTCGGGCGCTGGGCGCACCTTGAGCGCGGGCAGCGAACGCAGCAGGTCCGGGCGTGCCCACAGCACGCCGAGATGCGGCCCGAACCACTTGTACGCCGAACACACCAGGAAGTCGGCTCCCAGGGCTTTCACATCGATGGGCATGTGAGGAGCGGCATGCACGGCGTCCACCCAGAGCAGCCCGCCAGCCGCGTGGACCAGGCGCGCTATCGCGCGCACCGGCGGGATGGTGCCGACCGCGTTGGAAGCAAGGCTGACCGCGACCAGTCGGGTGCCCGCCGAGAGGCTCGCTTCGAGCTCCGCCATATCCAGCGTGCAGTCGGTCGGGTCGATACCGACCCAGCGGACCGTCGCACCGCGCTCCTCCGCCAACGCCAGCCAGGGCGCCACATTGGCATCGTGGTCGAGTCGGGTCACGACCACTTCGTCGCCCGGACCGAGCGTTCGGCCGATGGCCCGACCAACGGCATAGGTGAGCGTGGTCATGTTCGGTCCGAAGACGATCTCCTCGCCGCTGCCGGCAGCCAGGAAGTCGGCTGCCGCCTGGTGCGCTTCGGTCACCAGCGCGTCGGACTCCTGGCTGGTCAGAAAGGCGCCATGGAGGTTGGCGTTGCTCTGGCTGAGATAGGCCGTGATGGCTTCGATGCACTCCGTGGGCACCTGCGTCCCGGCCGGACCGTCGAGGAACGCGACCGGCCGGCCGCCGATGCGCCGCTGCAGGGCAGGGAAGTGTCGCCGCACACTTTCGACATCGAATCTGGCGGGCGCCACCAGGCCAGTCGTCACAGACCCAGTCTAGGGCAGCGGCGGGCCGCACCATCGCTCGATGACATCGCCTACAATGCGACCGTCGATGCGCGATCCGTTGGGGACGGGCGGCCGCCGCGCGATAATCGCACGGGGAGAGATGAATGACCACGGAGACCGTGGCAGATGCGCCGCCGGCTCGATCGCGTCAAATGGAGATGTACGGGCGCGCCAAGCAGCGCCTGCCGGGCGGGACCGACTCCAACTTCCGGGCCTGGGGAGAGGACACCATCTACGTCGACCGCGGCCTGGGTGGCCTGGTCTGGGACCTGGACGGGAACGAGTTCGTCGACCTGCGGATGGGTTACGGGCCGGTCATCCTGGGCCACGGCGACGCACGCGTGGATGACCACGTGGCGGACCGGATGCGCCGCGGGGTCAGCTTCTCGCTGACCAGCGAGGACGAGGTCACCGCGGTCGAGCTGATCTGTGAGCTGACCTTCTGCGATATGGCCAGGCTGACGGTGTCGGGCACGGAAGCGACGATGCACGCGATGCGCCTGGCCCGCGGGTTCACCGGGCGGGACAAGGTGGTCAAGTTCGAGGGCCAGTACCACGGTGTCCATGACTACGCCCTCATCAGCGTCCTGCCGACCGACGTGACCGAGCTGGGCGACCGCGATGACCCAGTCCGCCTGGCCTGGGGCCGGGGCATCCCACGCGCCATCACCGAGACGGTCATCCCCTGCCCGTTCAATGACCTGGACACCCTGCGCCGCATCTTCGAGCGAGAAGGGGAGGAGATAGCGGCCGTCATCATCGAGCCGCTGCTGGGCAATGCCCAGGGCATCCTGCCGCGCGAGGGCTTCCTGGATGGTGTCCGACGGATGACCCAGGAGTTCGGGGCGCTGCTGATCTTCGACGAGGTCAAGACCGGTTTCCGACTCGCCCGTGGTGGCGCCGCGGAGCTCTTCGGCATAACGCCCGATCTGGCTACCTACGCCAAGGCCATGGGCAACGGCTACCCGGCAGCAGCATTCGGCGGCCGGGCCGACGTGATGAACCTGCTGCCCGAGCATGTCAGCCATGGCGGCACGTACGCCGGCAACAGGGTGGCGGCGGCGGCCGCCACCAAGGTCCTCTCCATCATCCGCGACACGGATGTCCTGGAGTCGCTGAGTCGGACCGGACGGCGCATCCAGGACGGCCTGGCGCCGGTGGTCGAGCGGCACGGCTTGCCGTATGTCTTCACCGGTCACCCGGCCATGTTCGGCATCATGTTCGCCGAGCAGCTGCCGGCGGACTACCGGGGCTGGGCCGAGACCGACCACGATCTGTATGACGCTGTGGCAGTGGGCATGATGTCGCGCGGTGCGATGCCCGAGCCGGACTCCCGTGAGCCCTGGTTCATGTGCGAGGCTCACGCCGAGGGAGACCTGGTCGATCGAGCCATCTCAGCCTTCGAGGGTGCACTGGCCGATGCCCTGGAGGCTAGCGCCCGCTCATAGCCGTCGAAGGTGGGACAGGACGGCGGTGACGGACATGACGAGACTGACGCGCTGGCCGCGCTGGCCCGAGAAGTCGTAGTCGTCGCCATAGGCATCCCGCAATCGGACGATGTCGGTCAGGTCCGGGTCAGCGCGCATGCGCACCAGGCCCTTCAGGGTGACGTATCGATAGCCGTCGCTGAAACACAGGCTGGCGCGCGGATCACGCCGCAAGTGACGCGCCTTCGCCCGGTCATGGCGCGTGTTCATGAGCACCGAGCCGTCGGGCTCGAGTAGCGCCCACATGACCGACAGGCTGGGCGACCCGTCGGAGGCGATCGTGGCGAGGACCCCGAAGCGGACCTCCGCCGTCAGCCACACCCTTTGTTCGGCCGTCAGTGGTGACACTAAGAGCGGTGGATCGGTCCCCGCTCGATGACCGGGCGCAGGAGCGCCTCATCCTCGCGGTCCATGGATGGGTCCGGGATGGCGATGGCCTGCTGGCCGGGATAGCCGATCCTGGCGCGGATGTCCGGGTCGAGGTAGTAGGCGCCCGGCACGACCGTCGACAGGATGGCCATCGCAGCGCCGTCCGGGGCCCCTTGGTAGAGACGGATGGCTTCGGCCGGATCGACCCCGGCGGCAGCGTCGAGGAGGGACCGCAGACCATCGGCCAGGTCGGGCCGCGAAGCCAGTAGCTCGTCCAAGCCCCTGCCTGCGACGCCCGCCTGACTGGCCGCCGGCATGTCGTCCTCGGCTGGGATGAGCTGGTCGGCCAGTCCTGCCAACGTCCTTCGCTGTGCCTCGCTGACGAGTGCAGCGCCCCCGCCGCCGGCCGGGCCAGGGGATCCGGCGCGTCCCGGGCCGATATCGCGGGCGGCGCTCATCGGGCTACCGGTTGGTGGCGACGGTCCTCGATGAGTCGGTCGACCATGCGCAGGGCGAGGGCCGCGATGGTCGCCGTCGGGTTCATGCCCGCCGAGGTCGGCCACACGCTGCCATCGATGATGTAGAGGTTGGCGATGTCATGGCTACGGCCGAAACCATCGACGACCGAGGTGGCCGGGTCTTCGCCCATCTTCGCCGTCCCCAGCAGATGCCAGCCGGTGGCTCGGATGAGTGGCGCTATGACGGTGTCATAGGCGCCGGCTGCCTCGAGCGACTCGCGTGCTCGCTCCTGATGGAAGTCAAGCAGCCGGCGCGAGTTGGTCGACAGTCGATAGACGATCTTGGGCGCGGCGATACCGTCCGAATCGGTCAAGGACGGATCGAGCACGACCTGGTTCGCTTCCTCAGGCAGATCCTCGGCGATGATGCCCCACATGGCCGACCGGCCCAGTCGCCGGGCGACGGTATCGTGGTAGCCCGCTCCCCACACCGGCTCGTAACCCCAGGGGTAGGCGCGCGTCATGGAGACCGGTCCGCCGGTCGGCTGCAGACCCCATTTGGCGCCGCGCACGAAGCCCCGGCGAGCATCCGACTCGTAGAACTCCAGGGAGTGGATGTGCTGGCCCCATGGTCCCTGCCAGCTACCGAGCGGCTCGTCGAACAGACCGACCACGGTCGCGAAGGGGTGCATCATGAGGCGCTTGCCGACCAGCCCGGACGAATTGGCCAGCCCGTCCCGGTGGCTGTCAGTGGCGGACAGCAGCAGCAGTCGGGGCGTGCCGATGCCGTTGGCCCCCAGCAGCGTCACCCGGGCTGGCTGGAAGTGCTCGACGCCCTCGCGGTCGACGTATTCGGCGCCCGAGACCAGACCGCCGCCATCGACCACGATGCGCCGGACACGGGCGCCCAGCTCGAGCCGGACCCCGGCCTCGAGCGCATCGGGCCAGTGCGTCTTGTCGAAGGTGCCCTTGGCGCCATCCACGCAGCCCCACAGGCAGGTCGCCCGTTGGACACACGCGCGCAGCCGACGATAAGGCCTAGTCGCGATGGCATTGGGCCCCGGCCACCAGTGCCAGCCCAGCTGGTTGTGGGCGCGGGCCACGCGCCGGCCCATGGCGCCGAGCGGCATCGGAGGCAGCGGCAGATCGTCGCCAGGCACCTGAGGGAAGGCGGTATCACCGCCCAGCCCCGAGACGCCCACATCGCGCTCCACGCGCTGATAGAAGGGCAGCAGATCCCGGTAGGTCAGGGGCCAGTCATCGGCGATGCCATCCAGGGTGCGGACCCGGAAGTCGGAAGGCACGTTGCGCTGCCAGTGAGCGGCATAGATGACCGTCCCGCCGCCGACGCCGTTGTACATGAGGGCGGTGATGTCGGATTCGGATTCGTCGATGGGGTAGTCGGCAGGGGCGCGCCGGACGTTCGGATCCCAGCTCCAGTCGCGGCCGGCAGTGACCTCGAAGTCGGGTCGGTCGCCGCGTGCCCGTGAATAGTCGGCCCAATCGCCCTGTTCCAGGCAGACCACGCTGAAGCCGGCCTCGCCGAGGCGCTTGGCGGCGACGGCGCCCGACGCTCCGGCACCGATGATGAGGACGTCAGGAACGTCGTTGCCCGGTGAGCCCGACACGTGTACCTCCTGGCTATCGCAGACCGACCGGGGACTGGCGCAGCGCCAACGCGGCATGCGCGGCCCGCCGACCGAACACGAGTCCGAGAGCCAGCCCACCGCCGTAGCCGACGTGGTACACGCCGCCCGCATCAGCTCCCGCCGCGTAGAGGCCAGCCACCGGCCGGCCGTCGTGATCCAGGGCCTGGCCCTGATCATCGGTCCGGATGCCGCCAAGCGTGAAGGTGATGGCCGGTTGGACCTCCAGGGCGTGGAAGGGTGGGCTGGCGAGCGTCGCCGCTTGTCGGGGCATCGGCGCATCCACGCTTACCTCCTCCCCGCGCGCGGCGCGGGCGTGACCGTCCAGTGTCCGGCGCAGGTCCGCCGCGGGCACGCCCCACTCGGCCACGGCGGCGATGAGCGACTCGAGGTCAGGGCGAACAGCGTAGCGGGCACCAGCCCGGGCGGCTTCGGCGAAGCGATCCACGACCTCTCCCCGCGGATAGGGCGCGGTGACCACATATCGCTGGCGCATGGCGTCGTCGGCCAGCAGCACCGCACGTTGACCGGGTAGCGCCAGGAGGGCCTGGTTGGCGTACTCATCGCCGCGCGATTCGTCGATGAAGCGGCGCCCGTTCCGGTCGACCAGCACCAAGTAGATGCTGTGGTACTGGGTCAGCGGCAGGAAGTGGCGCTCCCCGAAGTCATCGATGGGGCTGGGCATCAGGTGCCCGTAGAAGCCGCTCAGCGATCGGCTGGCGCTGGCGCCAGCATCGCGCGCCATGCGGAAGCCGTCGCCGACCGAGCCGGGATTGGAACGCACCAGCATGCGGTCAGCGTGCGGACCGATGAAAGCCGCCACCAGGGCAGGATCACCCTGGAAGCCGCCGGTCGCCAGCAGCACCGCAGTCGCGTCCACTTCCAGGCTGCCATCGGGTCCCTGGGTCGCCACGCCGCGGATGCGGCCGGCTTCATCGCGCAGGAGCCGCTTGACGGCGGTATCCCGGACGATCCAACCGCCGCGACCCTCGAGGATCCGGACACACCGGCTGAAGAGGCCACCGACGTCGATCTGCCAGCCTCTTCCGAACCCGAAGTAGGGTCCGTCGATGGGCCCGAACATCTCGGTACCTGTCGCTCGCACCCACTCGACCGCGGCGCTGAAGTCGCTGGTCAGGGCACGACCCAGGGCGGCATCGGCATCGGGCATCCGCTGCTGCAACTCCGTGAAGTCGCGCGCCGTCCAGAGCATGCCCGCCGACAGGACGGCCGACCCACCGACCTCCGGCAGCTTCTCGACCACGCCTACGCGCGCGCCGGCCTCGGCGGCGGCCGCTGCGGCACACAGGCCAGCCATGCCCGCGCCGGCCACCAACAGGTCGACCTTCAGACGCTCGGCGGTGAGCGTCATACGCGTCTCTCGTTATCCGAGCGGACTCGCTGGCGCCAGCTAGTAGGGATAGTGGACGGTGGTGCGCTGGAGGCTGATCCAGCGGCGCTCGGTGAACTCCTCCAGGTTCGCCTCGCCGCCCGACCGGCCACCCATGCCCGAGGCGCCCAGGCCGCCGAAGGGCACATGGGCTTCGTCGAGGGCGGTGCTGTCGTTGATGTGGACCATGCCCGATCGGACGCGTTCGGCGAAGCGCAGGCCCCGGTCCAGGTCGCCGGTGTAGAGCGCGTTGACCAGTCCGTAGGGGGTCTCGTTGGTCAGACGGAGCGCTTCTTCCTCCGTGTCGACGACAGTGATGGGTGCGATAGGAGCGAAGATCTCCTGGTCGTATAGCGGCATGCCCGGTCGGACCTCGTCGACCACGGTGGGCCGGTAGAAGAGGCCATCGTAGGTGCCGCCTTCGACGATGCGCGCTCCCTGCTCGAGGCTTCCCTGCAGCAGGGCATGCGCCCGGTCGCGCTGCGACTCACTGATGACCGGGCCGATGCTCACATCGTCACCGGCTGGATCACCCACCGTCATGCGCCGTGCCCGTTCGGCGATGGCCGCCCGGTAGGCATCAGCCACCGAGCGCATGACGATGTGGCGGTTGGCGGTGATGCAGGTCTGGCCCTGATAGTGGAAGCTGGACCAGGCACCGACCATGCTGGCCAGATCGACGTCGGCGTCGTCCAGGACCACGAAAGCGGCGTTGCCACCGAGCTCCATCGACAGCTTCTTGAGAGCTCGTCCGCCGACCGCGCCGATCTCCCGGCCGACCTCGCTCGAGCCGGTGAAATGGATCATGTCCACGTCAGGGTGAGCGGCCAGGGCAACGCCGACATCGGCTCCCGAGCCGGTCACCACGTTGATGATGCCAGCCGGTGCCCCGGCCGTCTCGAACAGATCGGCCAGCAGCTGGCCTCCGGTCATCGGGGTGTACGAGGCCGGCTTGAGTACCACCGTGTTGCCCAGCGCCAGGGCGGGCGCGATGGCCCGCATGCCCAGGATGAGCGGGAAGTTCCAGGGAGTGATGACCCCGACCACACCGACCGGGATGCGCTGCACGATGTTGAGCTTGCCGGTATTGGCCGATGGCACGATCTGAGCGGTCGCCCGCGAGGCGAGACCGGCCGCCTCATACAGCTCGTTCTGGCTGGCATGCACTTCGTACTGGGCCTTGCCGCGGATCGAACCGGTCTCACGGACGATGGCGTCGGCCAGTTCGTCGGCCCGCTCCTCCATGGCCCGTGCCACCTGCCGCAGCAGGAGCGCGCGCTCCTCGTAACTGCGGGCTGCCCAACCTGGCTGCGCCGAGCGAGCAGCCCGGACGGCACGATCGAGGTCCTCGCCCGAGGCAACGGCATAACTGCCCAGGCGGCTACCGGTCGCTTTCTCCAGCACCCCGCCCGGCTCACCACCCGATCCGTCACTGAATGATCCGTCGATGTAGAGCTTCCCATCCCAGCGCCGCCGCTCGGTCTCGATGGCCATGAGGTCCTCCGCCGCATCGTGTGAAACCGTTTGCCATAGACTGCCGTGGACGGCCTCGCACGTCAACACCGCAGCTCCAGGAGGTGAGGTTGGCTGGCTCGCTGGCTGAAGTGGCACGTCGGGCAGGGGTATCGGTGGCGACCGCCTCGCGCGCGCTGAACGGCTCGCGGCATCCCGTTTCGGACGAGATCAGGGAGCGCATCGCGCTGGCCGCAGCCGAAGTGGGCTACGCGCCGAGCGCCATCGCCCAGGCCCTCGTGACCCGCAAGAGCCGCATCATCGGGGTCATCGTGGGCGACATCGTGGACCCCTACTTCGCGGAGATCACGCGCGGTGCAGAAGATGTCGCCCGGCGCGCCGGCTACCTGACCATCGTGTGCAACACGGACCGCGCACCGGCCACCGAGCTGGCCTACCTGCGGCTGCTGCACGACTACCGCGCTGAGGGCGTCATCTTTGCGGGCGGTGGTCAGGTCGCGGCCGGCGCGGGGTCGGCCTCCGCGGCGCAGCTGTCGGAGGGCGCGCAGCTGTCGGAGGCGGTCGAGAGCGTCCGGGCCGACGGCATCCGCGTCGTCAGCCTGGCCGCCCGGAACTTCGAGTCGATGCGCGTGACGGTCGACGACCGCGCCGCCAGCTACGACATCACCAGCTACGTCTGCTCGCTCGGACACCGGCGCGTCTGCTATGTGACCGGACCGCCAGGTCTGTCCACGAGCGCCGCCCGGTTGGCCGGCTTCCAAGCGGCCATGGCCGATGCCGGCCTCTCGGCTGACGAGGTCCACCCGGGCGAGTTCGATTTCCTGTCCGGCCAGCAGGTGGCTCTGCGGCTGGTGGGTCGGCCCCTCCCTGACGCCGTCATCTGTGCCAACGATGAGAGCGCCATAGGTGTGCTGACGACGCTCCGCCAGGCCGGCGTGGATATCCCCGGCGAAGTCTCCGTGGCTGGCCTGGACGATACCCGGGTGTCGCGCTTCGTGGACCTGACCACGGTCAGTGTGCCGATGTACGAACGTGGCGCGATCGCCGCGCGTCACATCCTTGACGCCGGGCCATCCGCAGCCGGCGACCTGGTCCTGCCACACCGGCTGGTACCCCGCGGGACGACCGCCCGGCGCCGTTCCAGTGGCTCGAAGCGCCAGCGGCGCGAGACACCCTTGACCGCAGCTACAGAGGCCCGCTAGGCTGCGCACGGCAAACGCTTACCGCGAGGGTCGCGAGACCTCTCGACAGCTGACTCGAGGAGGCGGACCGTGCGAGAGCTGCGATTGGACGGGCTGATCCCGGCCGTGTCATTGCCCATGACCGATGACGCCGCACCGGACCTGGCGGCTCTCGCGCGCTACCTTCGCTGGATCGTGGACCAGGGGCCGGTCGCCATCGCCGTCAACGCCGACACCGGCGAAGGGCCTCACCTTGCCCCTGATGAGCGCAGGGCGGTCGTCGAGGCGGCCGTCGATGCCGTCGGCGATCGAGTGCCCATCGTGGCCGGGCTGGCCGGTCCCTACACCGCCCAGGCTATCCGTGAGGCGCGCTGGGCGGCCGATGCGGGGGCTTCTGCCCTGCTCGTCTTTCCCATCCCCGCCTTCGGTGGCGCGCCGCTCGACCCCCAGGTGCCGTACGCCTACCATGCCGCCATCGCCGATGCGGTGCCCGTGGCACTCATCCTGTTCCAACTCCAGCCCGCCCTCGGTGGCGTCCTGTTCGACGAAGCAGCGCTGGAACGACTGGTCACCATCCCGACCGTGGTGGCCATCAAGGAAGCGTCCTTCGACGCCCTCCGCTTCGTTCGGCTGCGGGACCAGCTGCGCCGGCTCAGACCGATCGCTCTGCTGACCGGCAATGACAACTTCATCCTGGAATCGTTCGTGTTGGGAGCCGCTGGGGCGCTCATCGGGATGGCCGCCATCGCGACGCGTGAGCAGGTAGAGATGATCGAGGCCTTCCAGCAGGGTGACCTACCGACCGCCCAGCGATCCTCGGACCGCCTGGCGCCGCTCATCGAAGCGGTCTTCGGTCGACCGCCCGTGCGCGACTACCGGGCGCGGGTCAAGGAAGGCCTGCGCATGCAGGGCGTCATCCCTTCGGCGACCGTGCGGCCACCTCTGCTGCCGGTCTCGGAGGCGGACCGGCAGGCCCTGCGTGAGGCGCTGGCCGGTCTGGGCCTGCTCACCCCTGTGATGTCATGAGTGGCGGACGCCCGGCCACGGTCGCCGGCGACGCTTCACGCTTCGGCGTCTTCCTGCCCTCCTGGGTCTGGCCGGATGACGGTCCTGAACGGGTGCGCGGACTGCTGACGTTCGCGCGTGAGGTGGAGCGGCTCGGCTTCGACTCCATCTTCATCACCGATCACGTCATCGCGGCCAAGCATTTCTACGATGTCTCGTGGCTCGAACCGCTGACCACACTGGCTTTCGTGGCCGCGGTGACCGAGCGGGTCCGGCTGGGAACCAGCATCCTGATCCTGCCATTGCGCCACCCGGTGGTGCTGGCCAAGCAGATCGCCACGCTGGAGCACCTGTCCGGTGATCGCTACATCATCGGTGGCGGCGTGGGCTGGTATGGGCCGGAGTTCGAAGCCGTCGGCACCCACAAACGCGAGCGCGGGCGTCGCACCGACGAGGTGCTCGACGTGGTCTGTGGCCTGCTCAGCCGGGAGCGCTTCAGCTATCAGGGCGAGTTCTACCGAGTGAGCGACGTATCGATAGACCCCCGGCCGCGTCGTACGCCGCCGGTCTGGATAGGCGGTGGCAGTCAGCTGGCCAGCGATAAGTCGCCCGAGCCACCGCATTTCGCGCCCCAGGTGATGGCCCGCATCGCTCGCAGTGACGGCTGGATACCCCGGCCCACATCACCGCCCGAGCAGATCGCCGACGACTGGCGTGAACTGCAGGCCTACCTGCGCGACCACGGGCGTGATCCGGACGACATCGCGGTGGTGCACGAGAACTTCCTGCACTTCGTCGATTCGTCCGACCGTGGCCGCGTCCTCCGAGAGCAGCACGAGGCGTACGGCCGCGTGATGAGTGATGCGCGCGGCGATAGCTACCTCGAGTCGGTCTACCTGTTCGGGACACCGGATGAGATCGTCGCCAAGCTGCAGGCGCGGGTGGATGCCGGCGTGCGCTATTTCGTGCTCCATACGATGACCCCCGACCCGCGCCAGCTGGAGGCCTGGCTGGAGCACGTCGTGCCCCATGTCCGCTTCCCGGCCGCCGGCGGCGCGGCCAGCACGCCCGCCCTCCTCGCCACATCGCGCTGACGCCAGGTGACTGAGCAGCAGCTGCCAGGCGACCCGCCGGAGCCGGCCACCAGCGCCGGTCCGCCGCTGCTGGAGGTGACCGGCATCTCCAAGAGCTTCTTCGGGGTCACTGTCCTCGCCGATGTCGATCTGGACGTCCGGGCCGGTGAGGTCCATGCCGTGCTGGGTGAGAACGGGGCCGGCAAGTCGACGCTCATGAAGGTCGTGGCGGCCGCTCACCAGCCGGATGCGGGGACGATCCGACTGGGTGGCGAAGAGGTGACCTTCAGCCACCCTCGCGATGCGCAGCTGAAGGGTGTCAGCATCATCTACCAGGAGTTCAACCTGCTACCCGATCGCACGGTGGCGCAGAACATCTTCCTGGGCCGCGAGCCGGTGCGGGCGGGTGTCGTGGACAGCCGGCGCATGGAGGCCGATACCAGGCGTCTGCTGGCCGCCCTGGGGGCGTCGAACATCCCGCCCGACCGCTTGGTGCGCGAGCTTTCGGTCGCCCAACAGCAGACGGTCGAGATCAGCAAGGCACTCTCCTACGAGGCTCGTGTGCTGGTCATGGACGAGCCCACGGCGGCCCTGTCACCGCACGAGACCGAGGCGCTCTTCGAGCGGGTGCGACGGCTCCAGGAGCAGGGCCTCGGCATCCTCTACATCTCGCATCGGCTGAAGGAGATCTTCGAGCTGGCGCAACGGGTCACGGTGCTCAAGGATGGCCGTCGTGTCGGCACGGTCGAGGCATCGGCCGTGACCACCCGTGAGCTGGTGCGCATGATGGTCGGACGCGACCTGGCCCACTACTACCCGCCCCACGCCAGCCCTGACGAACTGGGTGAGGTGCGACTGCGGGTCCGTGGTGGTGGTGTGCCGGGCTTGCTGCATGACATCGACCTGGAAGTCAGGGCGGGCGAGATCGTCGGCGTGGCCGGCCTGGCCGGGTCAGGCCGGACGGAGCTGGCGCAGGCGCTGTTCGGTGTCCGTCCCTTCGGGTCCGGTCGGGTGGAGGTAGACGGCCGGGCCGTCGACCTGCGTACACCGCGCGCGGCACTCCGTCAGCGCATGGGTTTCGTGACCGAGGACCGCAAAGCAGAGGGCCTGGTGCTGCCGCTCGCGGTCCGCGACAACGGACTGCTCGCCCTGCGCGCTCTCGGTCGTTGGCTGAGCGGCCGTCTGCCCGGCGGACCGCTGCGCGTGACCGATCTGATGAAGCGCGTCGACCTCCGGGCAGCCAGCCTTGACCAGGAGGTGCGCTACCTCTCGGGCGGCAACCAGCAGAAGGTCGTGCTGGCCAAGTGGCTCGCCACCAACGCTTCCATCCTCATCTTCGACGAGCCGACCAGGGGTATCGATGTCGGCGCCAAGGCCGGCATCCACGAGCTGATGCGCGAGCTGGCCCGGGCCGGCGCGGCCATACTGATGATCTCCTCGGAGCTGCCCGAGGTCATCGGCATGAGTGACCGGATGCTGGTCATGCGTGGTGGCACCATCGCGGGACGACTACCGGCCGACCCGACGGAGGATCGGATCATGCTGTTGGCGACCGGCGAAAGGGATCTCGGGGAAGCGGCTTGACCACTCCCGCCAACACGTTGCGCCGCTTCGCCGGCACCGGTCGTGGCCTGATGGCGGACTCGGGCGCGCTCGTCTTCGTGGTGCTTGGCCTGCTTGTCGCGGGGTCGTGGGCGCTGGTCGGACCGAGCTTCCTTTCCTACGAGAACATCCTCAGCATCGTCCAACGGTCGGTCGCCCTGGGCATCGTGGCGGCAGGCCAGACCATCGTCATCCTGGTCGGCTCGCTCGACCTGTCAGTGGCCTACCTGGTGAGCGTCACGGCGGTCATCGCGTCGGCCATCATGCAGGGCGACCCGGCTCTGATGCTGCCGGCCGTGGCCGTTTGCCTGGCCATCGGCGTGATCGTCGGGCTGACCAATGGGCTGATCATCACCAAGCTTCGGGTGAACGCCTTCATCGCCACGCTCGGCGTGGCACTCATCCTGCGCGGTGTGCTCAACGCGAGCGTGGACAACTTCACGGGCTCGGTGCCCATCGAGTTCCAGGCGCTGGCCTACGCGAGCCTGGGCCCAGTGCCGTATTCGATCATGCTGCTGGCCGGTGTCTTCGCCGCCGGCTGGTTCCTGCTGCGTTACACGCGGCTCGGCCACCACATCTACGCCGTGGGTGGCGATGAGGAGACGGCCAGGTTGTCGGGCATCCGCTCCCACCGGATCATCATCACCAGCCACGTCATCGTCAGCTTGACAGCTGTACTGACCGGACTGTTCATCGTCAGTCGCCTCCGGGCCGGCGCGCCGTGGGTCGGCCCGGACGGCGCTTACGATCTGGAATCCATCGCCGCTGTGGTCGTCGGTGGCACGGCGCTGGCCGGCGGCCGGGGCGGCGTGCTGGGGACCCTGGCCGGCGTCTTCATCCTGGCGCTGCTCGACAACGTGTTCAATCAGCTGCAGGTCAATCCGTTCATCAAGGACATCGTCCGCGGCGTCATCATCGTCGGCGCGGTGGCCATCTATGCCTTGGGCAGCCGGCGACGGGACGGATGAGCGCTTCCACCACTGCCCCCAGCCAGGCTGATGTGCCCGAGACGCCCGTGGTCAAGCCGAGCTCCCGAGCCCGCCGGGCCGGTCGCGGACTCCTTGGCTCGGCGCCCATCTTCCTCATCCTGTTGGTGGTGCTGGTGGCCATCGCTGTGCGCAATCCGCAGGGCGCCTCACCCGAGTACTACCTCGCCCTGCTCAAGCGCGCTGCGCCACTCATGCTGCTGGCGGCGGGCCAGATATTCGTCATCGTGAGTGGCGAGTTCGACCTCTCGGTGGGCGCCCTCATCACCGCCGTCGTGGTCGGCGCAGCGGTCATCACCGACGGTGACCCGAGCCTGTCATACCCGGCCATCGGCGGGTTACTCGTCGCCGGCGTGGCGGTCGGCGCCATCAACGGCGTGGCCACCACTCGCCTGCGCGTCCCCTCCTTCCTGGTGACCCTGGGGATGGCGCTGGTCATCAGTGGCGGGGTCCTCTACAACACGGGCGGCGCCCCGAGCGGTACTTTGCCCCAGAACCTGCGCTTCTTCGGGCGTGAGGGGATAGAGGGCGTTCCGGTCATCGGCGAGCTGCCATATTCGGTCATCGTGCTCGTCGTCCTCGGCAGCGTCTGCTTCTGGCTGATGCATCGCACGAACTTCGGCCGCCAGATCTTTGCCGTCGGCGGCAACGCCCGAGCGGCCGCGCTATCGGGTACGCGCGTGCACGCCGTCAAGACCCTGGCTTTCGTGATCTCGGCCGTATCAGCCGTCGTGGCTGGCATCCTTGTGGCCGGGTTCGGCGGCCTCTCGAACGATGCCGGCGCCGGCTACGAGTTCCAGGCCATCTCGGCGGTCGTTCTCGGTGGTGCGGTGCTGGGCGGCGGGCGGGGCTCTGTCCTGACCGCGATGGCCGGCGCGCTGACCCTGGAAGCGCTCTTTACGCTACTCAATCTGTTGCGCCTGCCGGTCGAACTGCGGTTCACGGTCCAGGGAGTGATCATCATCGCCGCCGTAGCGTATGCCTCGGTCCGGCTGCGCGCGTCAGCCTGAGCCAGGAAAGGAGGAGAAGACGGAGGAGCGAGGTCAGAGGAACCAACAAGGCATCTAGCAGGAGGAGGTCTTATGGCAGGTACACCCATCATCCGGCGCACGGCGGCTCTCATGGCCGTCCTGGCGCTCATCGTCGCGGCGTGCGGCGGTGGCACGGCGACCCGCGCGCCGTCGGCCGCCCAGAGTGCCGCAGCCTCGTCGGGCGGCAGCTCGGCCGAACCCAGCGATGCCGTGTCGGCCGAACCCAGCGATGCCGAGTCGGCCG
>JACCYW010000109.1 GCA_013696275.1 Chloroflexota bacterium
GTCACACCTTCGAGGCGGACCAAGCCAACTTCTCCGTCGCCCTCGGATGCGGCGTGTCCAGCCGGGAAGGCAACCGTCGAGGTCACGGAGCCACTGAGTCTGCCACCGGCATGTCGGCGAAGGCCTCCGCTGAGCCACCCAACGCTTCCATCATGATGGTCATGTCCTTCTGGAGCATGCCCAGGTAGGTGTGTTCCGGAGCATCCTGTGCGCCGGGTGGCTCGTCATCGCGAAGAGCATCCACAAAGGTAGCCCCCGACTCACGAGCGATCTGCTCGAGGACCGGACTGGGAAAGACCTCCGAGCCGAAGACGGCAGGCACGTTCTCTGCCCTGACCTGATCGATCAGCTCGGCGACCTCCTGCGGGCTCGGATCGGAGAAGTCGGACGCCTGGACGGCACCGATCACGTCGAATCCGTATTCTCGTGCCCAGTAGGCCCACGAGTCATGGTAGGTCAGCAGCTTGCGGTTCTCCTCTGGCACCGTCTCGACCGCCTCACGTATGCGTAGGTCGAGATCATCGAGCCGCAGCGCGAGGGCGTCGAAGTTCGACCTGTAGTGCACGGCGTTCGCAGGATCCGCTCCGGAGAACCAATCGCCCATGAGTTCCGCGTAGCTGCGGGCGTAGGCGACATTCATCCACAGGTGTGGATTGGGGTCGCCTTCTGATTCCGGGAAGCTGAAGTCGAAGAGCCACTCATCCTCGGTGATGGTGTTGTCACCCAGGAATTTGATCTCGGCCTCCGCTCGTTTCGAGGCTTCCGCGAGGTCCAGTGTCGGCTCTTCCAGGTGGAGGCCGTTGACGACGATCAGGTCCGCCCTGCCGAGGACCTGGGCGTCCGAGGGGGTCGGCTCGAACGTGTGCGAGTTGGTCGCGTCCGGCACGATCCCGTGCAGGCGGATCCGATCCCCGCCCACGCTGCGGGCCAGCGAGCTTATCGGCGCCACGGTGGTCGCGACATCCAGCTTGTCGTCCTCACCGGTCAACTCGTCCTGCCAACCTGAGACGCTGACAGCCGGTGGCGGGGATATCGTCGCACCCGGCGCCGAACCGGTCGGGGCCCCCGCACTTCCGCCCGGACCCCCGGTGCAAGCACCGGTGGCCAAGGCGACGGTGATCATCAGCCATAAGGTCCAGGTAGTGGTCCCTCGGTGCATCATAGGCCCCAACAATTGCAACTTGTCGTACAAGCATAGAATGGCATAAGCGAACCCGCTCTATACTACGGGCGATGAACGCCGCTGGATCTCCAGATGGTCGAGTCGCCGGCACGTGGGCTGGGGTGCCGACGAGGCTCAGAGCCAGGGGTCTGCGCTGGACCCCCCAGCGTCGGCTCCTGGTAGAGGTCCTGGCCAGGACGGACGGCCACATCACCGGCGCCGAACTGGTCGAGCTCTGCCGCCAGGCTGACCCCCAGACGATCCCCTCGACGGTCTACCGGACGCTGGACGTGCTGGAACAGTTGGGCATCGTCCGCCATAGCCACGGTGCTGACGGTCGCGAGGAGTTCCATATCCTGCCCAAGACGGAGCACGGCCATATCTCCTGTCGGGAATGCGGCGCGACCTGGGAGATAGAGGCTGACGAGGCGTCCGGCTTCATCAAGGCCCTCCAACGCGGCCGCGGTTTCTCGGCCGACATCTCCCACCTCGCCGTCGTCGGTCTGTGCCGGGAGTGCGCCTCCGCCTGACTGCCCGCGAGTGATCCGGACGGGGCCCGCGTCCCGGGCGGGCCCGCGTCAGATCGTCTTGAACTGCTCGAAGGGTTGCTGGCACTCGGCGCAGTGATAGATGGCCCGGCACAGCGTCGGGCCGAATGCGTTCGCCAGCGTGGTGTCGGCAGAGCCGCAATAGGGACACTGTGCCACCGGCAGCAGCGGTGACATCAGATCGCTTCGCCCGTCCGGTTCGCCCAAGGGCGTCGGTGGTGCGAATCCGCTCTCGCGCAAGTGTCGCCGACCGCGCGGCGTGATGCGGTCGCTCGTCCAGGTCTCCGCGAAGGAGACGCGAGCCTGCACCTGCGGGGCAAAGCCGCGCAGCTGGTCCTCGACCGCCGCGCACATCAGGTCGACCGCCGGGCAGCCCACGAAGGTGGGCAGGATGGCCACCCGGATGCGACCGGGCGCCACCTCCACGGTGCCGACCACCCCGAGATCGACGATGGAGATGGTGGGGATCTCCGGATCATGTACCTCATCGAGGGCCGCCCAGATGGCCTGCTCGAGCGGGATGGCTGAGATGGCCGCGCTCACCACGTGGCGGTCTCATCCTGGCGTCGGACCATCGTGAACTCGTTCCACAGCCAGGCGAAGCCGGTCGAGACCGGCGGTCGCTGCCGGCCGCCGTGCCCGGACGGCGCGCCCAGTGGCTGAAGGTCAAGCTCGCGCAGGAAGCCGGTGGCCATATCGCGGTGGCGGTCAGCCAGTCCGTCCAGCGGACCTTCCAGGATGCCCGCCGCGATGAGCAGCGCCTCATCCGGCAGCCTGGCAAAGGGGGTCGAGGCATCCACCCAAAGTGTGTCGAGCGCTTCCTTCGCCCTCACCCGCGAGTCCAGCCCGCTGCTCGCCAGCCGCCTCATCCAGGCGTCCATATGCATCAGATGGTAGGTCTCCTCGCGTCGGATCTTGGCGACCACATCGGCCAATGGCCTGAAGGAAGAGCGGGCGAGCGCGCCGAGGCGGATAGAGTCGGCCAGGTCGTAGAGCCAGCGCCGGCAGACGGAGAATGCCCAGTCCGTGCGGGGATGATCGACCAGCCGGCAATGGCGATACGCCTCCGCCGGGCGGCCGAATGCGATGTCATCGGCGTCCCCGCCGGTCAGCCGGGCGATCATCTCGTACAGGACGCGGGCGTGGCCGATCTCGTCCTGGGCCAGCGAGCTGAAGGCGACATCCTCCTCGAGCATCGGTGCGATGCCGGTCCATTCGGAGTCCCAGAAGCCGAGCACGAACTCGTCGTCGGCGATGGTCACGAGCAGCTCGGCCAGCGCAGCCCGGGTCGGCTGGTCCAGGTCGTGGACATCGAACTCAGGCACGTCACGGGCGATGGTCTGCCGGGTACGCGGTCGACCGTCAGGTGAGCCGATCATCTAGCTGCCCTGACCTTCGGTGCGCCGCCGTGCCGCGGCCAGCTTGTCGCGCATGACGTAGCCACCCGGCTTCTTGAAGGAACGGTCAAGCGGCGGCTGGAGCAGGTCCGGGTCGGAGAGATCGCGGATGGCGGAACGTGGCACCACCCACAGCCGCACGCTCTCCTGGCGACGACCGAACAGCTCGCGCGCGTAGTGGGTCGCCAGATCTGCGTCGGGCGCCTTCACGTTGCCGGCATGTCGAAGCGGGTCGCCGTCCTTCTCCTGGCGGAAGACCTCCCAGATGTCGGGCTGGGCCCCATCACCCAGCCGACCGGCATCCTCATGACGTCCTTCCACCGGCTGGGCCGGCGAGCCGCCGGGGCCCGTCATCGGAACCGCTCGGCAGAGATGTGTCCCACCATCATCGGCCGGCCTCGTCAGCCAGCGCGCGGCGCCAGACCCGCTCGCCGTCCAGCGACTCGGATGTCAGCGCCAGCCCGATCCGGCGGGCGACCCCCTCGGAGGCGACATGACCGGCATGGATGTGGGCTGACATGGTCGTGACGCCCCCTTCGGTCAGCCACTCGAGCATCGCCTTGGCCGCCTCGGAACCGAGACCCTGGCCCTGCCAGGTCGTGGCGATGACCCAGGCCAGTTCGGCGGACGCTCCATCGTCGGTGACGGTGGCCTGGACGCTGCCCACCGCTCGGCCATCGGCCAGACCACGCGTGGTCCAGTTGTGCCACACCTGGCTGCCGTCGGGCGACCTGCCGACGATCATCCGGGCGTACCGATCGCGAAGCTCGTCGCGCGATGCCGGGCGCCCTCCGATGTAGCGATGGAGCTGAGCATCACCGAGCGCGTCGGCCATCTCGTCGGCATCTGCCACGGCCAGCGGGTCCAGTCGCAGACGCTCGGTGTGGATCACTTGCGTCGCCCGTGTCGCACGGCCGGTCGGACCAGCCGGCTCCGACACCGCGCTATCGAGCCTCGGGCTCTGGAGCCCCGGGCTATCGAGCACGATGAGCCTCTGGCCGGGGCCCAAGGTGACAGTCCTCCACCATCAGTGGACAGGAACGTCCGGAGGCGTCCTGACCTCGCCACAGGGAGCGCTGTCGGCTGCCGCTGATGGTCAGGTGGTAGCCGTGCGCGGCTGTCGGATCGGTGAGCGTGACCGGCCCATCCCCTCTGCTCCAGCTCAAGGCGGTCCGGAGGGTCATGCCCGTTCACTCATCGTGTGAATGCGCATGGATAGCGGCAGGAAGGGCTCAAGCGGCGGCAGCGACGGGACCAGCCAACACGGTCGCCCGGACCCAGGCCGTCTCGGCCATGTTCGAGCGCCGGAAGTCGAGTCGCTCCTGGGACATCGGACCATGGTTGGTGACGACCGTCCGCAGTTCGTTCCAGTCAGGCTCCGAGTAGCTCCACTGCCCGGTCTGCTCGTCCAGCCGCAACTCTGGATCGGGGATCACGAGGCCCAGCTCACGGATGCGCGGCACGTAGATGGAGAGGAACTCCTGGCGCAGTCCTTCGCTCGTCTTGGCCTTGATACGCCAATACAGGTCACGGTCCTTGGCGCGATCACTGCGCGGACCATGCATCTGCATCAACGGGCCCCACCACCGGTCGAGTGCCTCCTGGACCATCTCACGCTGGACGCTGGTGCCATCGGCCAAGGTCACGACGACATCGCGGCCATGCATGATGTGCACCGACTCCTCCCAACAGATCTTCTTCATCGTCCGGCTGTAGGGCCCGTAGGAGGAGTCACGGAGAGCCTGCTGGGCGACGATGGCAGCGGCGTCCACCAGCCAGGCGATGATGCCCACGTCGCCCCACGACCTGGTCGGGTAGTGGAAGACGTTATGGAACTTGGTCTTGCCATCCAACAGGTCCTGGAACATGGCCTCGCGCGGCTTGCCCAGGTCCTCCGCCACGCGATACAGCAGTTGAGC
>JACCYW010000115.1 GCA_013696275.1 Chloroflexota bacterium
GTCGTGGCTGGACGAGGTCGGCGCCGCTCCGGCAGAAGCCCTGCGGCCGCTCACCGGTCCGGGCGAGGCAACGGCGGCCGCCCCGCCAACTGTGCGCTAGACTACGGGCCCTCGCCAGGCACAGCCAGGTCGGGCGTCACCGCCACCCGCTCTGCCGCGTCGGCTCTCACATCCGCAACGGATCCAGCATGACCCTACGTCGTATGGCTTTACGCCTCCAACGGCCAGTTCGCACCCGTCGCGATCCTCTTCACGCGGAGGATCGCTTCCAGTTCTGGGTCACCGTCGGATTCGTGGTCATCATCGCGCTGGTCGTGCTCATCCTGGTGGCGGCCGTCGGGATCGACTACTACAACTCTCACATCAAGCCGGTCGCGACCGTCGGCGGCGCCTCCATCGACCGCGACCGCTGGGATGAGCGGACCCGCCTGACGCTGTTCCGGCTGAGCCGTGCGGAGGGCCTGGTGCGCGAACAGATGGCCGCCGGCCTGCTGGACCCGCAGGTCGGAGCGACGCGCCTGGACCAGTTGAACCAGGCCTCGACGAACGCCGCCCAGGCCTCCATCGATGAGCTCATCGACCTGACCTTCGAGGGCCAGTTGGCCGCGGAACGCGGCATCAGCGCGACCGAGGAGGAGATCGACGCTGCCATCGAGCGGGAGGCGACCATCCCCGAGCGCCGCCGGCTACAGGTCATCTTCGTCGAGCCAGGAGCGGAGCGAGGTGGCCAGCCGGCGACCGGCGACCCCTCGACAGAGGAGATCGAAGCCGCCCGTGAGAAGGCAGAGATGGCGGCTGCTGAACTCGCCGACGGGTTCCCCTTCGCGCAGGTAGCGCAGGGATACAGCACTGACCCGAGCGGCGACAACGGGGGCGAATACGGCATCATCACCGGCGATGACGCCTCGGAGGACCCGTGGCTGACACAGGTCTTCGAGCTGGCCGTGAACGAGACAACGGAGGTCGTCGAAGGCTCTGACGGTATCTACCGCATCGGCCGAGTGACCCAGATCCTGCCCGCCGAGCCGCAGCTCGCTTTCCTGGACAGGGTCACCCAGGCCGTCGGCCGTGACGCCTATCGCGACGCTATCCGGCGCGAAGTGGTATCGGATGAACTGCGTGATTCAGTGACCGCGGAGCTCGCCGCCGATACCGCGGAGCAGCTCCACCTGGCCGAGATCGTCATCGAGCAGGGTGAGAATGAGGACGAGGCGTCGGGCGAGGGCGTGATCATGGCGAGCCACATCCTGTACTCACCGAACGACATGCCCAACGCCGCGGCGGCCATCCCGGAAGACGATCCAGCCTGGGCAGCTGCCCTGGCGGCGGCCCAGGCGACGGTCGACCGTCTGCGCGGGGTGGTAGACGTCGACGAGCGGATCGCCGCGTTCGAGGCGGCCGCCGTGGCCGAGAGCGACGATCCCGGATCGGGTGCCCAGGGGGGCGACCTGGGCTTCTTCTCCCGCGACGGGCAGTACGTACCCGAGCTGACCAACCCGCTGTTCGATGATCCGGAGCTGGTCCGGGGCGATATCGTCGGTCCCCTCAAGACCTCGTTCGGCCACCATGTCGTCCTCTTCATGGAGCGGCGCGCTCCGACCGAGCAGCGCATAGCGTCGGTGGTGGAGCGCCTGTCCGTGCCGGATGCCGACTTCGCTGCCATCGCCCGGGAGTCCTCTGATGGCGCGGAGGCTGAGGAGGGCGGCGACCTGGGTTGGCTCGTCGTCCAGGAGCTGCCCGAGGGTAGCGAGGAGATCATCGCCGCGTTGCCGCCGGGTGGTGTGAGCGAGCCGGTCGCCCTGGCCGACGGGACCCACTTCTACAAGCTGCTGGAGCGTGCCGAGCGTCCACTGGAGCCTGACCAACAGGCGCTGGTGAGGCAGAGCGCATACCCCGACTGGTTCGCCCAACGGAAGACGGAAGCGACCTCCGACGGGCGCATCACGCTCGATCCGTCCATCCTTGCCCCCAGCACCACAGACGAGACGACCGACCAAGAAACGCTGCCTTGATGACCGGCGCCTGTGTCTGGTTCACAGGCCTGTCGGGGTCCGGCAAGTCGACCACGGCGGCCGCCCTCGTCCCGCTCATCCGACGACGCGGCCGGGAGGTGACGGTGCTGGATGGGGACGTCGTGCGCACCCACTTGTCGGCTGGGCTCGGCTTCAGCCGGGAGGATCGCGACACGAACGTGCGACGCATCGGCTTCGTAGCCAGCGAGGTCGTCCGCCATGGCGGTATCTGTGTCTGCAGCGTGGTCAGCCCGTACCGCGCGACCCGAGACGAGGTACGCGAGATGGTGGGCGAGGCGTTCA
>JACCYW010000119.1 GCA_013696275.1 Chloroflexota bacterium
GGACCATCGCCGAGACACTGCGCGAGGTCTCTCGCTGCACCCGGGACGGCATCACCATCAACACCTTCATGCTCGAGCGGAGCCGTAGCCTGACCCACTTCGTGGACCGGATGACCCGACTCAATCGCGGCCGTGCTTTCTATGCCACACCAGAGCGTCTGGGCGAGTACATCCTGGTCGACTACGTGGGTCGGCGAGGCTCAGCGGGCGGATGACCACATTGCGTGGCTTGATAGTGTGTCATCGGGAACCTGAGCAAGCCCTTCTGGAGATCGCAAGGCGCGAAGCTTCTGGGAGTCGAAGGAGGATGCGATGGACGATCAAGACAGGCTTCCTGGGGACGGCGATCCGGTAGCGGCATACGAGGAGGGATTCGAGGAGGGCCTCGCGCAGGCGCAGTCCGATCAAGGGATGGGGGTCGGGGGCAGCGGTGGCTACGCACCACCTCCCCCAGCGGCCAGCGCGGAAGCGACCATCGAGCCCCAGGCGCTCGGCGGCGGAGGACCGTACAAGCCGCCTGAGCTATAGGCATCGCCGGACGATGAGTACGGACGACCTCATCAACGTCGTGCTGGTCCTGGCACCAGGCTTCGTCGCACTCAAGATCTTCCAGCACTTCGGAACGCAGAGGAAGCGGTCGGAGTGGGAGTGGACGGTCTGGAGCATCATCGTCGGTGCCGTCATCGCCCTGACCGTCGCGGCCCTACGGGTCGACTTATTCACGAACGATGTGATCGCCGAGCTCGGGGGCGGTCTGACCTTCGGCACGAGCGGAGTGGTCGAGCGATTCGCCGTCGCGACGCTCTTCGGATCGGTGCTTGCCATCGCCTGGCGCGGCATCGGTTCACGAGCCATCCCGGCACTCAGCGGCTTGACGCGTCAACTGACGAACTCCGCATGGGACCACGTGCTAGACGAGGCTGCAGCGCAGAGGTTCGGCCTGGAGGTCGTCATCGATGCCGGCGATGCGCCCGGCGACGTCCGCTTCTACGGGAGTCTGGGCACGTTCGCGCATGAGCGTGACGAGGCAGAGCCCTGGCTGTACGTGCAGTGCGTGCGCACGTGGGATCCAGGCAAGAAAGGCTATGCCGATATGCCCAACACGGACGGCGTGTTGATCCACCGTGATCAGATCAAATGGATGAGGGTCACCCGCCAGGGCACGCCGGCCGGCTGCGTCTGATCCCTAGGGGATCAGGCAGCCGCGCTGGGTCGACGTGGTCGCCAGACCCTTGATGGTCATCGAGGACGGGCTGCCGACTCCCTCAGACCGCACGATCTTGAAGACGATGATCACGCCCACCACGCCACTCTCGATCCAGTACCGGATCAGCAGGGTGAATACGTCCCTGCCCAGGTACAGGACACTCACGATGGGTATGGCGTTGACGCCCAGGAGCAACACGACCGAGATCCACGACGAGTGCGCGAGCCTCTCCAGTCGGATCACGGCGCCAGGGACCCCTGTGAAGGGCGGTCCACCCGGCCGCGTGGCGGCGGTCCTCATACGGGCCAGATGCTAGACGCTCAGGAGGTACGATCTTCACGGATCGACTGCTGCCCCCTTCGGAGGACCGTCCCCATGACATCACCCCCGGTCGCCGCCTCCGCGGCAGAATTGGTCACCGCGCTGGACGGGATCTGTCGAGTCGAAGACGGCCGGCTCATCGTCAGTGACGAGAGTCGGCTCCGCGACGAGGCCATCCGTACGCTGGCGTGGACGGCGACCTTCTCCACCGATCCCGCCGCGATCGAGGCGGCGCGTTGGCTCGTCTGGGAGGCATCCCAGGCGCTCGGCGCTCCATCGGCTAGCATCCACGAGCTGTACATGGCCAGGGGCAGGGGAGAGGTCTCGGGCTTCACGGTGCCAGCCGTGAACCTGCGTACCCAGGTCTTCGATATGGCGGCCGCCATGTGCCGCGCCGCGATGCCCCTGGACGCTGGCGCCATCGTCTTCGAGCTGGCGCGCTCCGAGCAGGAGTACACATATCAGCGCCCCGGCGAGTTCATCACCAGCGTCCTGGCTGGCTGCCTGAGCGCAGGCTGGTCAGGCCCTGTCTTCGTGCAAGGGGATCACTACCAGTTCAACGCCAAGAAGTACGGCGCGGACGCGGAGTCGACGACCGAGGCCATCCGCTCCCTCACGCGCGAGGCCCTGGCGGTCGGCTATCGGAACATCGACATCGACTCGTCGACCTTGGTCGACCTCTCCTTGCCATCGGTCGAGGACCAGCAGCGCACGAACTATCTGCGTGCGGCCGAGATCACGGCGCTCATCCGAGGGCAGGAGACGAACGGCGCGACGGCCAGCGTTGGCGGTGAGATCGGCGAGGTAGGCAAGCAGAACTCCACGGAGCAGGAGCTCCGGGCCTATCTCGACGGCTATCGGCGCGAGCTCTCGAAGAGGGCAGGGGAGTCGAGCGTAGGGCTGTCCAAGGTGTCGGTCCAGACCGGCACATCGCACGGCGGTGTACCGCTACCGGGCGGCGGTGTCGCGAAGGTGAGCCTGGACTTCGGGACGCTGGAGCGCCTCTCGGCTGTTTGCCGCGAGTACGGGATGGCCGGCGCTGTGCAGCATGGAGCCTCCACCCTGCCCGACGAGCTGTTCGATCGGTTCCCGCAGGTCGAGACGGCCGAGATCCACCTGGCGACCGGGTTCCAGAACCTGCTATACGACCATCCTGCCTTTCCGGCCGAGATGCGCGCCGACGTGGCGGACTGGTGCCGCACGAACACCGCGGACGAGCGGAAGGAGGGCGAGAGCGAGGACGTCTTCCTGTACAAGACGCGCAAGAAAGCCCTCGGACCACACAAACGCGAGCTGTGGGATCTTGCGACCAAGGATGAGATCCTGGCCGACCAGGAAGCCAAGTTCCGCTTCCTCTTCCAGCAGCTGGGCGTGGCTGGCTCGCGCGAGATGGTGCAACGCTACGTGAGGACGCCCCACGTGTCCCGGCCGATGCCCGGCTCACTGGCGGAAGCGGCCAAAGCTCACCTGAGGGTCTAGCGGGCCGGATGACTGGCAGGATGGCGTGGGTCGGCATCGGCCCTTCCGTCGACTTGGTCGACAGTCGCATGTCGTTGGACTTGAGCGGCACTTCGACCCTCGGCGTCGTCCTGCACCAAAGGGCATGACCGAGCCATGGCTCACGCGCATCGGGCCTATCTCGAACAAGTAATGCATCTGGGTGCGCATTTGACGCAAAGCAGGCCGGTTGGGCAGCTTCCATGGCTCCGTGGCGCCCATCCGGCACAACGTCTGGGCGCTGATCAGGTCAAGGACGTCGATCAAGCTCGACCAAAGAAGGTTCCGCCGACGCCGCATCAGCGGTCATCTTGGCCGATGCGTGATGAGCGGACGCCGAAGCAAGCCGCGGTGCCTCGGCCGGGAAGTCCGGCAAGGGCTCGCCGCCCTCCGCCAGCCAGCAGGCCGAGCGGCGACCCTCGCCGAGCTCGAAGTCGGGCGGATCCTCCACGTGGCAGCGGTCGAAGACGAGCGGACAACGGGTATGGAAGCGGCAACCGGCAGGGATCAGAGACGGGTCGGGGGTCTCCCCGCGGAGGATGGCCCGTTTCCGTCGCCGGGCGGGGTCGGGTGAGGGCATGACCGACAGGAGGGCTTTGGTGTAGGGATGCCGCGGGTCGCGCACCAGGATCTCCGCCGGCCCGACCTCGACGATGCGGCCCAGGTACATGACGGCGATCCGATCGGCTATCAGCCACGCCAGGGACAGGTCGTGGGTTATGAACAGGATGCCGATGCCACGTTGCTCGCGCAGGTCCATCATCACCCTGAGGATCCCACTTCGCAGTGACACGTCGAGCATGGAGACCGGCTCGTCCGCGACCAGCACATCCGGTTCTAGCACCATCGCCGAGGCGATGGCCACGCGCTGCCGCTGCCCTCCCGATAGTTCGTGCGGGTAGCGATCGCGGTACAGGGCGACCGGCCGCAGACCAGCTTCCTCCAGCGCGCGGTCGACTCGTTCCCGCCGCTCCGCGCGGTTGCCGATGCCCTGCACGATCAGCGGCTCCGCCACCTGGTCCGTCACCGAGCGCCGCGGGTCGAGGCTCTCATAAGGATCCTGGAAGATGATCTGGACGCGCCGACGGTAGGCGCGCAGGTCGACCCCGCGGATGGCCGTCACGTCGCGGCCTTCCATGAGGATCTGTCCCGCGCTGATGGGGCCCAGGCGCACGATGGCTCGGCCTGTCGTCGTCTTGCCCGAGCCGGATTCACCGACCAGCGCCACTATCTCGCCGCGGCGAAGTTCCAGGTCGACGCCATCCACCGCCCTGACCGAAGGAGCGAGCTGTCCCCGTACCACCTCCCCGAAGCTGCGTCGCCTGGCAAAGGCCACGCGCAGGCCGCGCAGCTCGATCACGGCCGGCCTTCAGCTGTGATGCCCTCGATCTCGCCGTCGACTCCGACCAGGGCGGCGCCTGCTCCGTCGAGCAAGGTAGGCATCTCGCGTCGCGGGTCCAGGTCCGCCAGGGCACGGGCCGAAGGGAGGAGGGGCAGCTCGGACGGCGCGCGCGTCCGGCCGTCATCGCCGACAGCGTGGCAGGCGACCCGGTGGCCGGGGTCGAAGGTTCGCTCGGCTGGGAAGGTCCGCCGGCAGACCTCCATGGCGTGATCACAGCGCGGATGGAAGCGGCAGCCGGACGGCGGCCGGACCAGGCTGGGCGGATGACCAGGGATGCCGGCCGGCAGTCGCCGGACGTTGCCGATGTCGGGTACCGACCGCATCAACCGCTCGGTATAGGGGTGAAGTGGCCGGCGGTAGAGCTCCCCGACCGTACCGGTCTCGGCGACTTGTCCGGCGTACATCACCACCGCCCGGTCACAGGTTTCGGAGATCACCGAGAGGTCGTGCGTGATCAGGATCATGGCCAGGCCAAGCTCCGCGCGGAGACGCTCCAGCAGCTCCAGGATCTGGGCCTGGACCATGACGTCGAGAGCGGTCGTGGGCTCATCGCCGATGACCAGGCGCGGTCGGATCGCGAGGGCCATAGCGATCATGACCCGCTGGCGCATGCCGCCTGAGAACTGGTGGGGATAGTCACGGCGCCGATCGCGGTTGATACCGACCAGCTCGAACAGCTCGCCCACCCGGCGCCAGGCGCCCTTCCGGGTGACGCTGGGTTCGTGGAGCAGGATGGGCTCGGCGACCTGATCGCCCACGCGTCGGACCGGATTGAGCGCGTTCATCGCGCCCTGGAAGATGATGCTGAGGTCCGACCAGCGTCTTCGCCGCAGCGGTCCGCGCTTCATGGCCACCAGGTCCTCGCCGTCGAAGAGCACCGACCCAGCCGCTATCCGGCCGTTTTCCGGCAGCAGGCGCATGATGGCGAGAGCTGTGGTCGTCTTGCCACAACCCGACTCACCAACGAGGCCGACCGCTTCAGCGGTGCCTACATCGAAGGTCACTCCGTCCACCGCCCTGACCCGCCCTCCGGGGAGGTCGAACTCCACGACCAGGTCGCGGATCTCGAGTAGCGCCATCTCCCTACGCCCGCCCGGGCAGGGCAGTGGCCGCCTCGTCGATCCCGGTATCCGGACCGCTGCTGTACGCCTCACGAGACCGGAGACGTGGGTCGAGGATCTCGTCGAAGGCGGCGCCCAGCATCGTGAAGGCAAGCACGACCAGCACGACCGCCAGCCCTGGCGGCACGAACCATGCCCATCGTCCGAGAGTCAGGGCACCGGCACCGAACGACTCCTCCAGGATGCGTCCCCATGAATAGGTGTCGCGCGGGCCGACCCCCAGGAATGAGAGCGTCGTCTCCAGGAAGATGGCGCCGGCGATGGTAAGGGTGGTGTTGGCCAGGACCAGGCCGAAGACGTTGGGCAGGACTTGGCGCATCATGATGCGCGCGTTGCCGGAGCCGAAGGCCCGCGCTCGGTCGACGAACATCCGCTCCCTGACGCTGAGCGTCTGTGACCGGATGACGCGCGCCGTCCCGGGCC